>SBFV01000282.1 GCA_006227775.1 Gammaproteobacteria bacterium
TCGATCGCTTCCCGGGCGCGGAAGATGCGGGAGCGCACCGTTCCGATTGGACAGTCCATGGCCTCGGCGATCTCCTCGTAGCTCAGACCCTCGAGTTCCCGCAGGACGATGGCGGTCCTCAGGTCGTTCGGCAGCTCTTCCAGAGCCTGCTGCACCGTCCGGCCGATTTCCTCGGTCAGGAGATGGCTCTCCGGGGTGCCCAGATCCCGCAATCGCCCGCCAGACTCCAATTGCTCGGCGACCTCCGTCTCCACATCGTCACCCGGCGGCCGGCGTCCCCGCAGGGCGAGATGATTCTTGGCGGCGTTGATCGCGATGCGATACAGCCAGGTATAGAAGGCGCTCTCGCCACGAAAGGAACCCAAGGCCCGATAGGCCTTGATAAACGCCTCCTGGGTCACGTCCAGCACCTCGTGGGAGTCCCGCAGGTAGCGACCAATAAGCCCGGCGACCTTTTGCTGATATTTGAGTACCAGCAGATCGAAGGCTCGCTTGTCGCCGGCCTGGGCCCGCGCCACCAGTTCCTCGTCCGGTGGTCGATCAGACATGGCCCCATCGTCCTGGCGAGGGCGTTGTGGAGTCCGTTTGCATGGACAGTCACCTGTATGGAAAGTTCATGAATCCCGGGAACCGGGCCGGGGGGAAAACCCGGCTGGCCCACATGTCCACGGGCGTTTCAGTTTATAGTGATGGTCAGGGCTTTGCATCCAGGACCCCCGCGCGGTCTCCCCAGTATCCGCCACTGGCCCTTTCTTGTCTTTGCCGCTGGCATTTTCAGGTTGTAATCATGAGCGAACCCCATCGTACCGACGTTCTCATTCTCGGCAGCGGCGCCGCTGGCCTCAGCCTCGCCCTGCGTCTGCCCCCGTCCCTGACCATCGCCCTGGTCTCCAAACGGGACCTCAGCGAAGGCAGCACCTTCTACGCCCAAGGCGGTATCTCGGCGGTGCTCGATGCCAAGGATTCGATGGCTTCCCATGTGGCGGACACCCTCGATGCCGGCGCCGGTCTCTGCGACCCGGACCGGGTCAGACTGGTGGTGGAGCATGGCCCGGACTGCATCCGCTGGCTGTTCGATCAGGGAGTGGCCTTCACCCGCGACGACAGCGCCGTGGATGCCGGCGGTTATCACCTCACCCGCGAGGGTGGCCACACCCATCGGCGCGTGGTCCATGCCGCCGATGCCACCGGCAGGGAAGTGGAAACCACCCTCGAGAGCCGCGCCCGCATCCGGGCGAACATCCAGCTTTACGAGCGCCACATCGCGGTGGATCTGATCAGCGGCCGCAAGCTGGGCCTGCCGGTCGACCGCTGCCTGGGTGCCTATGTCCTGGATCAGGCCAGCGGCGAGGTCAAGACCCTGCTCGCCCGCTTCGTGATCCTTGCCACCGGGGGCGCCAGCAAGGTTTATCTCTACACCAGCAACCCGGACGTCTCCACCGGCGATGGCATCGCCATGGCCTGGCGCGCCGGTTGCCGGGTAGCCAACATGGAGTTCATGCAGTTTCACCCGACCTGTCTCTATCACCCTCAGGCGCGGAACTTTCTCATCACCGAAGCCCTGCGCGGGGAGGGTGGACGCCTGCTCCTGCCCAATGGCGAGCGCTTCATGCCCCGCTTTGACGGGCGCGCCGAGCTGGCGCCCCGGGATATCGTCGCCCGGGCCATCGACCATGAGATGAAACGCCTGGGCGCCGAGTGCCTCTTCCTGGACATCTCCCATCGTCCGGCGGATTTCATCCTCGAACACTTCCCCACCATCCATGCCAAGTGCCTGGAATTCGGTATCGACATCACCCGCGAGCCCATCCCCGTCGTCCCCGCCGCCCACTACACCTGTGGCGGGGTGGTCACGGACGACTACGCCCGCGCCGACCTGTCGGGGCTTTATGCCATCGGCGAGGTCGCCTACACCGGTCTCCATGGCGCCAACCGCATGGCCAGCAATTCCCTGCTGGAGTGCCTGGTCTTCGGTGCCCTGGCGGCCGAGGACATCGCGGCCCAGGCCACGAGCGCCCCCAGCCCCCCCGCGGTGCCCGCCTGGGACGCCAGCCGGGTCCATGTCCCTGACGAGGCGGTGGTGGTCGCGCACAACTGGGAGGAGTTGCGACGCTTCATGTGGGACTATGTCGGCATCGTGCGCACCAACAAGCGTCTGCAACGCGCCAAGCGCCGTATCGATCTGCTCCGCCAGGAGATCATCGAGTATTACGGCAATTTCCAGATCAGTAACGACCTCCTGGAACTGCGTAACCTGGTCGAGGTGGCGGACCTCATCGTCCAGTCCGCCCAGCGGCGTCACGAAAGCCGGGGCCTCCATTACACCCTCGACTTTCCTTTCCAGGATGCCTGGCAATGTCATCCCACCGTCCTGATCCCGGACGGCTACCGCCCCCGCCCAAGTTGAGGCCCCGCACCGAGAGGCCTGGCGGCCGGAGAAATCCGCCCCGCCCAGGGATCGAGCGGGTCCGGCATCCCACCTCAGTGGATGACCTAAAGTCCTTTTGTTGGGGAGCGTCTTCCTGACTTATCATTTCTGGTCTAGCGATCCGGCGGACATCCAGGCCCCAGGCCGCCAGGCCGCGCCCTTTACCGCCTTCCCAGCCGTTGCACCCCGAGGGAGATTCGACATGACCGACTACGTCCGCTGGCTTCGCGACCTCCGCATGGATGACGTGCCCATCGTCGGTGGCAAGAACGCCTCGCTTGGCGAGATGATTCATCACCTGGCGGAAGTCGGCGTGCAGGTGCCGGGAGGCTTCGCCACCACCGCCGACGCCTACCGCGAATTCCTGGCCCGGGATGGCCTGGACGAGCGCATCCAGGCACAACTCGATGATCTCGACGTGGAGGACGTGGCGAAACTGGCCCAGGTCGGTCCCCGTATCCGTGGCTGGGTCATGGACCAGCCCTTTCCCGCCGCCCTGGAGGCCGGCATCGACGCCTATTACCAGCAACTGGTCACCGAGGCCGGCACCGACGTGTCCTGGGCCGTGCGCTCCTCCGCCACCGCGGAGGACCTGCCGGATGCCTCCTTCGCTGGCCAGCAGGAGACTTTTCTTAACGTCCACGGCCTGGACAACATCAAGCACTGCATCAAGGAGGTCTTCGCCTCCCTGTTCAACGACCGCGCCATCGCCTATCGCGTCCACCAGGGCTTCGAGCATCGCCACGTCGCCCTCTCCGCCGGCATCCAGCGCATGGTGCGCAGCGACCTGGCCGCATCCGGCGTCATGTTCACCCTGGACACCGAGTCCGGCTTCCGCGACGCCGTCTTCGTCACCGCCAGCTATGGCCTGGGCGAGATGGTGGTCCAGGGGGCCGTCAACCCCGACGAGTTCTACGTCCACAAGCCGACCCTGGCCGCCGGCCGTCCCGCCGTGCTGCGCCGCAACGTCGGCGGCAAGGCCCTGCGCATGATTTACGGCGCGCCGGGCAGCGGCCAGAAAGTCCTCACCATCGAGGTGGACGAGGCCGACCGTAACCGCTTTTCCATCACCGATGACGAGGTCATGGAACTGGCCAAACAGGCGGTCCTGATCGAACGGCACTATGGCCGGCCCATGGACATCGAGTGGGCGAAGGACGGCCAGGACGGCCGCCTCTACATCGTCCAGGCCCGGCCGGAGACGGTACAGAGCCGCACCGGCAACGTCCTGGAACGCTATCACCTGCGCGCCAGAGGCCCGGTCCTGGCCACCGGGCGCAGCATCGGTCACCGCATCGGCGCCGGCCCGGCGCGAGTGGTACACGGCCTGCACGACATGGATAAGGTCCAGCCCGGCGACGTCCTCATCACCGATATGACCGACCCCGACTGGGAGCCGATCATGAAGCGCGCCGCCGCCATCGTCACCAACCGCGGCGGCCGCACCTGCCATGCCGCCATCATCGCCCGCGAACTGGGCGTGCCGGCGGTGGTGGGCTGCGTCGACGCCACCGACAAGGTCCAGGACGGCCAGGACGTCACCGTCTCCTGCGCCGAGGGCGACACCGGCTTCATCTATCAGGGCGCCCTGCCCTTCGAGCACAAGACCATCGAGCTCTCCCACATGCCGGAGATCCCGGTCAAGATCATGATGAACGTCGGCAACCCGGACCGGGCCTTCGCCTTCGCCGCCACGCCCAACGCCGGCATCGGCCTGGCGCGCCTGGAATTCATCATCAACAACATGATCGGCATCCATCCCAAGGCCCTGCTGGAATACGACCAGTTGCCGGCGGACCTCCAGGCGCGCATCGCCCCGCGCATCGCCGCCTACGCCAGCCCGCGCGACTTCTATGTCAGCAAGCTGGCGGAGGGCATCGCCACCCTGGGCGCGGCCTTCGCCCCCCATCCGGTCATAGTGCGCATGTCGGACTTCAAGTCCAACGAGTACGCCAACCTCATCGCCGGCCCCCGCTACGAGCCCGAGGAGGAAAACCCGATGATCGGCTTCCGCGGCGCCGGGCGCTACGTGGCCCCTTCGTTCAAGGATTGCTTCGAGATGGAGTGCGAGGCCCTCAAGCGGGTGCGCAACGACATGGGCCTGACCAACGTCGAGATCATGATCCCCTTCGTCCGCACCCTGGGCCAGGCCAAGGCGGTGGTGGAGGCCCTTAAGGAACAGGGCCTGGAGCGCGGCAAGGACGGCCTCAAGCTGATCATGATGTGCGAGATCCCCTCCAACGCCGTACTGGCCGAGGAGTTCCTGGAGTACTTCGATGGTTTTTCCATCGGCTCCAACGACATGACCCAGCTCACCCTGGGCCTGGACCGCGACTCCGCCCTGGTGGCGGAGCACTTCGACGAGCGCGACCCCGCCGTGCTCAAGATGCTGTCCATGGCCATCCAGGCCTGCCGCCAGCAGGGCAAGTACATCGGCATCTGCGGCCAGGGCCCCTCCGATCACCCCGATCTGGCCGACTGGCTGCTCAATCAGGGCATTACCAGCATCTCCCTCAACCCCGATACCGTCATCGACACCTGGCTGTATCTGGACGAGAAGGCCAACCAGGCCCAATGATCGGCGGAGCCGCCCTGTCCAATCTCGCCCGGGTCTATTCGATAACCGCCGACGACTATCTGGCCGGTGAGGCCCTCTCACCCATCCGCCACGAGTATGTGGCCGGCGAGGTCTTCGCCATGGCCGGCGCGACGGAGGAGCATGCCACCATTGCCGGCAACTTGTTTGCTTTGCTGCGCGCCCAGGTACGCGGTGGGCCATGCCGGGTCTATATCGCCGACATGAAACTGCGGGTGGAGGCCGCCGATGCCTTCTTCTACCCCGATGTCTTCGTGACCTGTGACCCGCGTGATGCCGGTGAATCGCTGGCCAAGCGCCACCCCTCTTTGATCTGCGAGGTGCTGTCGGAGTCCACCGAGGCCTACGACCGGGGCGGCAAGTTCGCCGCCTACCGCACCCTGGAAAGCCTCAGTGAGTACCTGCTGATCGACTCGCGTCGCCGATCCGTGGAGGTCTTTCGCCGTCAGCCTGACGGCTGGCTGCTGGCGCCGGTGGCTCCGGATGGGCAACTGGAACTGACTGGTATCGGCTTCCGCTGCGGGGTCGATGCCCTCTACGAGGACGTGGTATTCCCGACCCCCGCCAGTCCTTCCGCCGCATGATCAGCGGAAGACAAAGGACCTGACGCTCAGGTGCGCCCTCACTACCCGGCCGGCTACTCATCCACGCTCGCGGCGGAACGCACATAAGCGACCTGCACCGCCTCCTGCCCCAGGAGATGGCGCAGACGCTTGATCAGGTCGTCAGTGGGTTTGACCCGCCAGTCGTCACCCAGCACGAAGCGGCCTCGGGCGACCGGCGACAGATATTCCAGGTGGACCGCCAGCCCGCCACCTCGGCAGGAACCAAGTATCTCCCCGAGTTGCCGCACCAGATCCACGCCTTTCTTGTGCCGCTTGGCCGAGCCGAGGGCCAGCCTGAGGTATAGATGATCAGCGATCCCCTCCCGCGCTTGCTCCAGGGTTTGAACCTCGCTGGCGCGGAAGGACCAGGCATCGCGATACTCATCGAAGTTCAGATTGCCGCCGATGACCAGGATGCGGTCCACCGCCAGCAGATCTCGGACTTGGTCGTAGAGCTCGGAAAAGACGCTGACCTCGATGCGTCCGGTGCGGTCATCCAGGACCAGGAAGGCCCTGCGTCCCCGCTCGTTCTTGCCATGGCGCAACGAGACCACCAGGCCGGCGAGGGTGCGCTTATCCCGCTCGCCCCGGCCCTTGGGGGTTGAGATTAATTCCTTGAGGCGGGTACCCATGAGGGCATTCAGCTCCGCCTCGTAACGGTTGACCGGGTGACCGGTGAGGTACAACCCCAGGGTCTCTTTCTCACCCTGAAGGCGCACCTCCTCCTCCCACTCCGGCCAGACCCGGCCGGCGAGCTGCGGATCCGGTCCGGTGGCCATCGCTTCCGTCATCCCGAACAGATCCCCCTGACCCGCGGACTGGGTGGCCTTGTACTGCTCCGCCAGACGGATGGCCAGGGGCAGATGCTCCATCAGGGTTGCCCGGTTAGCGCCCAGTTTGTCCAGGGCACCGGAGCGGATCAGGGCCTCCAGCACCCGCCGGTTCATCTTCTGCAGGTCGATACGCCGGCAGAATTCCCAAAGGTCGCGGAAGGGGCCGCCCGCTTGGCGCTCCTCCATCAGGGCGAGGATGGCGTTCTCCCCCACCCCCTTGATGGCCCCCAGGCCGTAGACCAGGGTGCGGTCATCGGCGATGGTAAAGCGCCATTCCGAGTCGTTCACCGCCGGCGGGCGCACCTCCAGTTTCATGGTCCGGCACTCGTCGATCAGAGTCACCACCTTGTCGGTGTTGACCATATCGGCGGTTAGGACCGCGGCCATGAAGGCGGCGGGATAATGGGCCTTGAGCCAGAGGGTTTGGTAGGAGACGAGGGCGTAAGCGGCCGAATGTGACTTGTTGAACCCATAACCGGCGAACTTATCCATCAAGTCGAAGATGTAAGTTGCTGTTCTGCCGTTCACGCCCCGCTGGGCGGCGCCGGCCTCGAAGACGGCGCGCTGCTTGTCCATCTCCGACTGCTTCTTCTTGCCCATGGCGCGACGCAGCAGGTCGGCCCCACCCAGGGAATAGCCCGCCAGGACCTGGGCGATCTGCATCACCTGCTCCTGGTAGAGGATGACGCCGTAGGTGGGCTTGAGGATGGGCTCCAGGTCCGGGTGGGGATAGGCCACCGCCGCCTCGCCATGCTTGCGGGCGATGAAATCGTCCACCATGCCGGACTGCAGGGGCCCGGGGCGGTACAGGGCCACCAGGGCGGTCATGTCGTCAAAGGAGTCCGGGCGCATCTTCTTGATCAGTTCCTTCATCCCCCGGGATTCGAGCTGGAAGACGGCGGTGGTCTCGCAGCGTTTGAGCAGGGCGAAGGCCTCGGGGTCCTTGGGGTCGATGCGGGTGATGTCGATGGGGGGCTCCCCGGCCTGGGCGCGCCGCTCATTGATAGTCTTGAGCGCCCAGTCGATGATGGTCAGGGTGCGCAGGCCGAGGAAGTCGAACTTGACCAGGCCCACCTGTTCCACGTCATCCTTGTCAAACTGGGTCATGAGGTTGGTGCCGCCGGGTTCGCAATAGAGGGCGGCGAAGTCCGTCAATCGGGTCGGGGCGATGACCACGCCGCCGGCGTGCTTGCCGGCGTTGCGCGCCAGGCCCTCCAGCTTGCGCGCCATGTCGATGATGGCCCGCACCTCCTCGTCCTCGGCGTAGGCCTTGCGCAGGTCCTCGCCCTCTTCCAGGGCCTTATTCAGGGTTATGCCCAGCTCGAAGGGCACCATCTTGGCGATGCGGTCCACCATGCCATAGGGGTGGCCCAGCACCCGGCCCACGTCGCGCACTACCGCCTTGGCCGCCATGGTGCCGAAGGTGATGATCTGGGATACCGCCTCGCGGCCGTAGCGTCCGGCGACATAATCGATGACCCGGTCACGCCCATCCATGCAAAAGTCGACGTCGAAGTCGGGCATGGAGACGCGCTCCGGGTTGAGGAAGCGCTCGAACAGCAGGTCGTGCGCGATGGGGTCCAGATCGGTGATCTTGAGGGCATAGGCCACCAGGGAGCCGGCCCCTGAGCCGCGTCCCGGCCCCACCGGGATGTCGTTGTCCTTGGCCCACTGGATGAAATCGGCCACGATCAGGAAGTAGCCGGCGAAACCCATCTGGTTGATGACATCGATCTCGACCCGCAGACGCTCGTCATAGACCTGGCGGCGGGCGGCGAAGTCGGGGGCGGCCGGATCGAAGAGGCGCGCCAGGCGCCATTCCAGACCCTTGCGCGAGATATCCGCGAAGTGTTCCTCCGTGGTCATGCCCGTCGGTACGGGGAACTTGGGCAGGAAGTTCCTGCCCAGCGTCAACTCCAGGTTGCAACGCTTGGCGATTTCGAGGGAATTATCCAACGCCTCGGGGATATCGGCGAAGAGTTCGGCCATCTCCTCCGGCGAGCGCAGATACTGCTCCTCGCTGTAGCGCCGGCGGCGGCGGGTATCACCCAGGGTGAAGCCCTCGTGTATGCACACCCGCGCCTCATGGGCCTCGAAGTCCTCCGGGAGCAGGAAACGCACATCGTTGGTGGCCACCACCGGCACGCCCTTGGCGGTGGCCAGCTCGACGCTGGCCTCCAGACAGTCCGCCTCCTGGGCACGGCCGGTGCGGATCAACTCCAGGTAATAGCGGTCACCGAAGGCCGCCAGCCAGCGGTCCAGCCGTTGCGCCGCCAGGGCACGGTTGCCCGCCACCAGGGCCTGGCCGACGTCGCCCGCCAGGCCGGCGGAGAGGGCGATCAGACCCGGGGCCGCCGCGGCCACCCATTCCGGCTCCACTTGCGGGATCAGCGAACCCTGCTGGCCCTCCAGGTAGGCCCGGGAGATGAGGCGGGTGAGATTGAGATAGCCGTCATGGTTCCGCACCAGGAGTACCAACCGGTGTGGCTGGCCGGCATCCTCCGGGTTCCGCACCAGGACCTCCGCCCCGGCGATGGGCTTGACCCCCGCCGCCAGGGCTGCCTTGTAGAAGCGCACCAGACCGAAAAGATTGAGTTGATCGGTGACGGCAACCGCCGGCATGCCCATCCGAGCCACGGCCTGGACCAGGGGTTTGAGGCGCAACAGACCGTCCACCAGGGAATACTCGCTGTGGACGTGGAGATGGACGAAGGTAGACTGGGGATCGGCGGGCACGCGGGTACGGGGCTCATAAGGGCTGAGAATTGATGATGCCATTTTATCGACATCGCCCACCTGTGTTCGGCTTTCCCCGCTCCCCCCCGTCCCCACCGAAAACTGCATCGATCCCGATCGCCATTGGCGCGCCCGAACCGCCACCGCCGCCCTGCGGCG
>SBFV01000118.1 GCA_006227775.1 Gammaproteobacteria bacterium
TAGGAAATTTCGGAGGTTCTTCCAACTTGTTTTAGCTTCGTTTCCTCCCTCGGCACTCGGTCTTGGCCGGTTTTATGATCGAAGCCGCTACCACCTTGCCCCCTTTTCTCCAAGGCCGATACCGGTTAATCGGCCATAGGCCTTTGCCAAGGCCTCATCATCCCCCACGTTGCCAGGAAAGATCACCACCGGCATATCCGGATAGCGGGGATGATCCGCCGGGCAGCGCACCACCGAGCAGCCGGGCAGGATCTGGCCCAGGACCCGGGAACTGGCCAGGGCCAGGCCGGTAGAGAGTACATCATTGGAGGTGATGCCGCCCTTGCTGATGAGAAAGCCCAGGGTCCCCGGCAGACCGCGCACCACAGCCATGAGGAAGGCGGAGACCCGGTCGCCGAAGGCCAGGCGCGTTGCCTGATCGGCGAAGGTGCGCTCGGCGCGGCTGGTGAAGATCACCGGGGTCCGGCCTTGGGCGTGCAGTTCCTCTGCCTGGGCCAGGGTGGCGGCAAGCAGGGTGTCGCGCTCGGGCTGGATGCGGTCGACATCGATCTCCAGGGGGGCGGTGCCAGGCTGGGCCAGCAGCCGCTGGAGTTGCTCGGTGGTCTTCTTGACGTGGGAACCGACGATGACGGCGCCAGGCCGGCCACCACGCACGTACTGGCGCATGGCCGTCGCCGCCACCGGCTGGAGCGGCAACCGTGCCAGGGCGGTGAGCAGGCTGGCGGCGCTGCGGAACAGGAAGCGCTTGCCGGCGGCGACGCAGTCCAGGACCTCGGCGGCGAAGCGATCCAGATCCGTCTGGGTCTCGGCATCCACCACGCCGCAGGCGTTGCCCCTGAGGGCCATGAGGCGCTCCCGGACGCCAGCGCGCACCTCGGCCAACCGGAAGCGCTCCACCCGGTCCGCCGGGATGCGGCCCCGGGTCTTTTCGGCGACGTAATCCGGCAGGAAGCTGGTGGAATAGCCGAAGACCGAGTCGCGGGCGAATTCGGTCTCGGCGGTGGGCACGGGCCGGCCATCAACCAGCAGGTAGTGGACGGAGTCGCGGGTGATGCGCCCGCCCTCGAAGAAGGCCGGGGTGAGGAAATGGGCGTCGAAGGGCCCCAGTTCCTCGGCCATGACGTCCGTTTCCACCGGATAGTGGCCGCGCAGGGTGGAGTCGGAGCGGCTGACGAAGAGGGGGTGGACCTCCCGCCCCTGGCCCGCCAAGGCCGCCGACCAGTCGGTCAGGGCCTGCTTGAGGTTGTGGCAGACCTCGCGGGTGACCGCCGCCGCCTGGTCCGCGCCCATGCCACGGGTGTTGGTGAGGACGAAGAACAGGGGCGAGGCGTCATCCAGGGCCTGACGCAGGGTGGCGACATCCCAGCGGGTCAGCAGCAGACAGCCATGGACGGTCTGGGAGCCGGTGGGGTCGTCATCGAGGACGATGATCTTGGTTTCGGGCATGGTCTTCTTGGCCGCTTCAATTGGCTTCACTTTGGTGGAGTCATCTAGGGTCTTCTCACAGGGACACCCGGTCAGGATCTCAGGGCTTTGACCCGCGCCACCATGCGCTCCGCGGTGATGCCGTTGTAATCCATGATCTCCGCCGGGCTGGCGGTGGTCTCGCCGCGCTTCCAGGCGAAGGTGTCGCGTCTGGCGGCGCGGGTGCGCAGCAGCACCGGCTCCAGGGAGGCGGAGGGGCCACCGCTCACCGCCAGCAGCACGTCGCCATCGAAGAGGGCGTTGAAGTGGTCGTCGTCCATAAAGGCGTTGTCGGGCTCGGCCACCGTCTCCCAGGCCACGTCGGTCGGACGGTAGAGGCGACGGGGATTGACCACGGCGACGATGCGCACCGACCAGCCGTCGGCTTCGAGCTGGTCCTTGGCCTCGAACACGGGCAGATAGACCATGTCCCCCGTCACGGCGAAGACCACCGTTCCTTTGGAGCCGTTCTTGGCGAGCTTGCCCGCCTTGTCTTCCTTGCCCTTTTTACCCTGGTCGGCCTTCTTACCCTTGTCGCCCTGCTTGCCGGCCTTGGTCTCATAGAGGATCCCGGCGCCTTTGGCCACCGCGTCGCGGGCCTCCGCCAGGCTCAGGTAGACCGGCAGGGCGGACTTGGAGGCGATGATCACCATGCCCTTGTTGAGGCTGGTGGTAGCGTACTCGTAGGCGGCCTGGATGGCGTTGGCGTCCGGCGGGAAGAGGGCATAGACGTTGCCGTTGCGCATCTGGGCGGCGAAGTAGTTCTCGATCTCCGGGCGTTGGTGGGTCCAGCCGTTGCGGCCCTGCTCCAGGGCGCCGGCGGTGAACATGCACACCAGGGACGGGGTGGGCCGGCGCAACTCGGCCATGGCCTGGGTCACCGTCTGGACGATGGGCCAACCGTTGATGGCGAAGCTCTCGTAGGACAGCCAGAGGGCACGGGAGCCGAACAGGGCCAGACCGGCGGCGAGACCGGCGCAGGCGTCCTCGTTCAAGGGCTCGTACACCTGGCCAGTCGGGTCCTGGTTGTACAGGGGGTCCGGGGTCGGGTGGCGGATCTTGAGGGCGTCATTGATGTTCTTCATCGCCGAGGCCTCGTTGCCATCGGCGTTGGTGACCACGAAGCGCGGGTCCTGTTGGCCCACCCAGGCCGCCAGGGTGCCCATGGCGGTGGCGGGCACGGCCCTGTCGCCCTTGGCGAATTCCTGGCAGGGGAAGGGACCCAGGGGGGCCTGGTCGAGGACGAACTCGGTCACCGCCGTTTTGACCGCGGGACCGCCACCGGCGCGGGTGAAGTTCTCCCGCACCAGCTCCCAGGCCGCCGGGGGCAGGGCACGGCGTTGCAGGCCCTCGGCGATATGGGGGGCATCCAGGGTATCCGCCGGGTAGAGGTTGTGGGACTTGGCGCCCAGGGTATGCACGCCGGCGCCCTTGAGCTGCTTGAGGATGAAGGCGGTGAGCTGGCCGGAGATGGCGCTGGCGGCCGCCCGCTCCATGCCGGTCAGCACCGCCTGGACGAAGGCCAGGCGCTGGCCGTGGGAGAAGCGGGTGGAATCGACGTAGGGGGCCTCCTGGCCGCTGTCGTCGAAGTCCTTGGCGTCCACCAGCACCACCTCCTCAAAGCCGTGACCCCGCCAGTAGGCGATCATCTCCTCGTTGGTCAGGCGGGAGACCATGGAATGGTGCTCCTGGCTGTAGCCGTTCCAGATCAGGGTCGGCAGGAAATTGGTCACCTGGGGGTAGGCGGTGTGGAAGTGCATCATGGCGTTGAGCACGTAGGGCTCGCCCATCCCGCCGTCGCCGATGGTCACCGGGAACAGCTTGTCCGGGTGGAGCAGGGCCCCGGCCATGGCAAAGTGCTGGCCCTGACCCAGGGGACCGGCGGGGGCGAGCAGGCCGGGGATGGCGCCGGA
>SBFV01000040.1 GCA_006227775.1 Gammaproteobacteria bacterium
GGGGCGTTCAATGACATCGGGCTTCTCGTGGCGGGGGTGAAATGCCTTGACGGGGCTGGGCGTCGGCATTACAAGGGGACCCATGCTCGCGCCGGCGGCGGCAGGGTTGTTTATTCCGCCCCGGCGCGCCAATTTCAAGCCAGTGAACCTCACCACGCCCATCGACCCGATCCGCAACAGGCGAGCGACATGCCGAAGATCCAGATCTACACCACCCTGCTGTGCCCCTATTGCGTCCGCGCCAAACAGTTGCTCCGGCGGAAGGGGGTCGATTACGAGGAGATCCGCATCGACCTGGACCATGAGCAGATGCGCGTCATGCTGCAACGTAGCCGGCGCCAGACGGTACCGCAGATCTTCATCGACGATTTTCACGTGGGGGGTTATGACGACATGGCCGCCATGGACGCCCGGGGGGAACTCGACCCTCGGCTGGGCTTATGAGCAAGCCAGCTCAGGAGCAGGCGTGCGCATCCGGTCAGCGCCTGGATAAATGGCTGTGGGCGGCGCGCTTCTTCAAGACCCGCCAGCTCGCCACCGAGGCCATCAACGGCGGCAAGGTCGAGGTCGAGGGTCAAGGCGCCAAACCCGGCCGCCCCATCCGCCCCGGCGCCCATCTCATCATCCATAAGGACTCCTTGACCTGGGACATCCGCGTCCTGGCCCTGGCCAGCCAGCGCCGCCCCGCCGCCGAGGCCGCCTTACTCTACGAGGAGAGCGAGGCCAGCCGGCTGCGCCGCCAGGAACTCGTCCGGGAACGCCGCGAGCTGGGCATTCTCACCGACCGTCCCGGTCGCCCCACCAAGCGTGACCGGCGCCAGATCGAGCGCTTCACCGCGGGCATCACCTCCCAAGAAGGCACCATCGCCTGAGCACCGCCCCATGGATCAAGAGATGTTCCGCCAGGCCTACCAGGCCATCAACGAGCGCTTCTGCCCCTACGAGAAGACCCTCCTTACCCGTAACGGCGATTGCGCCCGGGCCGAGCGCTTTTGCATCGCCGAGCGCGAAGGGGTGCGCTGCAACGCGGATGAGGCCCAGGCACGCTGTGATGCCTTCCTGGCCCTGGCCCGACGGAATGCCCGCTTCGCCCTCAAGATCACCGATCAGCGCACCGCCCTGCCCCACGCCAAGGCCATGCGCGTCCAGGTGGGTGGCCTGCGCGGCCTGCAACAGGCCCTGACCCCGGAGCGGCCGCCCCCCCTCCGCATCCACGATATCGACCGTTTACTGAACGAGGCTATCGCCCGCTTCGGCGACCTGGCGTCCGCCCCTTTCCAACCCATCATCCAGCAGATCGCCGCCTTCCAGGGCCGCAAGCGCTCCGCGGGCCGGGGCCCCAAAACCGGCCCCCCAACTGGCCCAGGGGTCGGCGGCGGGTCGGGATAGTGACGGGGACGCTCAGAGTTCCAGGGAACCCAGATAGGCGCGGAAGTCATCGCCCAGCTCCTTATGGGCCAGGCCAAATTCCACCTGGGCCTGGAGATAGCCCAGCTTGCTGCCGCAGTCGTAACGCTTGCCCCGGAAGGGATAGGCGATGACGGGTTCGTCCTGGAGCAGGGCGGAGATAGCATCGGTGAGCTGGATCTCCCCCCCCTTGCCGCGCTGGGTGGTCTCCAGCTTGGCGAAGATGCGCGGGGTGAGGAGGTAACGCCCCACCACCGCCAGGTTGGACTTGGCATCCCGGGGCGCGGGCTTCTCGACGATGGATGTGACCCGCAGTTCCCCCATGGGGCCCGGACGGGTCTCGACGATGCCGTACTTGTTGGTCTCTTCCCAGGGCACCTCCTCGACGCAGAGGATGGAGCAGCCGTGACGCTCGTACATGTCCGCCATCTGGGCCACGGCCCCCTGGCCCTCGCCCTTGATGAGGTCATCCGCCAGCAGGACGGCGAAGGGCTCGTGGCCCACCACCGGCTTGGCGCAGAGGACGGCATGACCCAGGCCCAGGGCCTCGGCCTGGCGGAGATAAATACAGCTCACCTGGGCGGGCAGGATGTTGCGGACGATTTCCAGCAGGTCCTGCTTGCCGGCGTTGCTCAGTTCCATCTCCAGCTCGTAGGCCTTGTCGAAGTGGTCCTCGATGGATCGCTTGGCCCGGCCGGTGATGAAGATGAGCTGGCTGATTCCGGCCGCCTCGGACTCCTCCGCCGCGTACTGGATGAGGGGCTTGTCCACCACCGGCAGCATCTCTTTGGGACTGGCCTTGGTGGCGGGAAGGAAGCGGGTGCCGAGCCCCGCGACGGGAAAGACGGCCTTGCGGATCATGGCCATGGGACATCCTCGGTGGAAGTGTTATCTATGCCGTTCAGTTCAGTTAGTGCGCATCGGTTGAGGACCCGGAGAACCGGATTGCCCCCGCCCGATCCGCCCTTGTTGCCTCTGATCGGGCCTCGTCCGGCACGGAACGCCCGTAAATACCCCCTGCAGGCTTGCCGCCAGCGGCCTTGCTGTCGACACTCCCGCCAGACGCCACCCGATCCTCCCTGATTGCCCCTGGCCGGGGGTGGACGCTCAATGCCACTCCGCCTCGATCGCCGCCAGGGCGGCCAGGGGATCGGGGGCGGCGGTGATGGGCCGGCCGATCACCAGGTAGTCGGCGCCGGCGGCGAGGGCCTCGGCGGGGGTCATGACCCGCTTCTGATCACCCGTGTCCGATCCTGCCGGGCGGACGCCGGGGGTGACGAGCCGGAAGCCCGGGCCCAGGGCGGCGCGCACCGGGGCGGCCTCTTGGGGGGAACAGACCACGCCGTCGAGACCGGCGTCCCCGGCCAGGGTCGCCAGCCGCAGGACCCGATCCCGGGGATCACCGGGGCAGCCGATGGCGGCCAGGTCGTCGGCGTCCAGGCTAGTGAGGACGGTGACGGCGATCAGCAGGGGTGGGTTGGCGCGGTGGGCCAGCCGTTCACGGGCCGCCGCCATCATGCGCCGGCCGCCGGAGGCGTGGAGGTTGGTCATCCAGACGCCCAGATCCGCCGCCGCCTCGCAGGCAGCCGCCACGGTGTTGGGGATATCGTGAAACTTGAGGTCGAGAAAGACCTGGAAGCCCAGGCCGCCCAGGCGTTCAACGAAGGTGGGTCCCAGGCGGGTGAACATCTCCTTGCCCACCTTGAGCCGGCAACGGTGGGGGTCAAGGCGTTCAACCAGGGCCAGAGCGGGTTCCGGGCGCGGATAGTCCAGGGCGACGATGATGCGGGGTTCTTGGGCCAACGACTTGCTCCGGGAAAAGCTTGGGCGCGAAATGGCTCGGGGGCAAAATGACTTGGTGGTGGAATGATTTCGGTCGCGACAGCCCAGCGGCCCTAGCGAATGGCACCCGCTGGGGCTCCCATCATCCGGGGTGTGGCGGGACCACTCATGACCGTCAGGTGGACTCT
>SBFV01000446.1 GCA_006227775.1 Gammaproteobacteria bacterium
CGGGTATCGGGGTGGAGGCTGGTCTCGCGCAACTGCCCAGGGTTCATCTCCCCCAGACCCTTGAAGCGCTGGACGCTGACCTTGCCCTTGAGCTTTTCCGCCTCGATGCGGTCGAGGATGCCGCGCTTCTCGTCCTCGTCCAGGGCGTAGAAGACCTGCTTGCCGACGTCGATGCGGTACAGCGGCGGCAGGGCGACGTAGACATGGCCCTCCGCCACCAGGCGCGGGAAATGCCGGAGAAACAGGGCGCTGAGCAGGGTGGCGATGTGGGCGCCGTCGGAGTCGGCGTCGGCGAGGACGCAGACCTTGCCGAAGCGCAGCCGTGAGAGGTCCTCGCTGCCGGGGTCGACGCCGATGGCGACGCTGATGTCGTGGACCTCCTGGGAGCCCAGGACCTCCTCCGGGTCCACCTCCCAGGTGTTGAGGATCTTGCCGCGCAGGGGCAGGATGGCCTGGAACTCCCGGTCGCGGGCCTGCTTGGCGGAGCCGCCGGCGGAGTCGCCCTCCACCAGGAAGAGCTCGCCGCGCTGGGGATCGGTGGCGGTGCAGTCGGCCAGCTTGCCGGGCAGGGCCGGACCCGTGGTGACCTTCTTGCGCACCACGGTGCGGCCGGCACGTAGCCGCGCCTGGGCGGCGCCGATGGCGAGCTGGGCGATCTGCTCGCCATCGGCGACGTGCTGATTGAGCCAGAGGCTGAAGGCGTCCTTGACCACGCCGGTGACGAAGGCGGCGCATTCGCGGGAGGAGAGGCGCTCCTTGGTCTGGCCGGAGAACTGGGGGTCGAGCAGCTTGACCGAGAGGATGTAGGCGCAGCGCGCCCAGACGTCCTCGGGGGCCAGCTTGACGCCCCGGGGGAGCAGATTGCGGAACTCGCAGAAGTCCCGCACCGCCTCGGTCAGGCCGGTGCGCAGCCCGTTGACGTGGGTGCCGCCCTGAACGGTGGGGATGAGGTTGACGTAGCTTTCGGTGAAGGGCTCCCCCCCCTCCGGGGTCCAGGCCAGGGCCCAGGAGGCGGCCTCGGTGCGGGCCTCGAAGCTGCCAGTGAACGGGGAGGCGGGGATGATCTCGCGGTCGGGGAGGGACTGGAGCAAATAGTCCTTGAGACCATCCTCGTAATGCCAGGTTACTTCCTCGCCGCTGGCCTCGTCGCCGAAGGTCACGGTGAGTCCGGGGCAGAGCACGGCCTTGGCCTGGAGCAAATGTTTGAGGCGCCGCACGGAGAAACGCGGGCTGTCGAAATAGCTCGGATCGGGCCAGAAGCGCAGCCGGGTGCCGGTGTCCTTGCGGGGGACCTTGCCGACCGGCTCCAGATCCGACACCTTGTCGCCATGGGCGAAGGCCATGTTGTACTCCTGGCCATCGCGCTTGACCCACACCTCCAGGTGCCTGGACAGGGCGTTGACCACGGAAACGCCGACGCCGTGCAGGCCCCCGGCGAAGCGGTAGCTGTCGTTGGAGAACTTGCCGCCGGCGTGGAGCTTGGTGAGGATGACCTCGACGCCCGGCAGGCCCTGCTCCGGATGGATATCCACCGGCATGCCGCGGCCGTCGTCGCGAACCTCCAGGGAGCCATCGGCGTAGAGGGTGACGCCGATGGTCCGGGCGAAACCGGCCAGGGCCTCGTCGACGCTGTTGTCGATGACCTCCTGGGCCAGGTGGTTGGGCCGGCTGGTATCAGTGTACATGCCCGGGCGCTTGCGGACCGGGTCCAGGCCGCTGAGGACCTCGATGGCGGAGGCGTTGTAATCGGTGGTCATGGGTGGCTCTGGGCGGAAGGGTCTTCCCCGGCAATAGGGACGGCGCAGGTCAATTTTCGGCCTTCCCTTATCCTCCCTGGCCAGACCGAAAACCGCAATGCAGCCGCTATGGCGCGCAAAAGGTGGGCGGGGACGAGGATCGAGCCGGAGGCATCGCGCTAACCCCGGCTCGGCTGGATTTGACCGGCCAAAGGGGCGAAAGGTACCCTAGAGGCTTGGGATGATTCAAACTTGGATTCCCCTGGGATCATCCGGTTGGCACGCCGCTCCCCTCCGTCGGCGGGTTTCAGACCGCAAGGATTACCATGACGACAGACAAGCCCCTGACCCCGGCCGGCTTCGAGCACGCCCTGAGCGAACTGGAGGCCCTGGTGGACAGCCTGGAAAAGGGAGACCTGAGCCTGGAGGCGTCCCTGGCGGCCTTCGAGCATGGCATCGGCCTGGCCCGATTCTGCCAGAAGACCCTCGACGAGGCCGAGCAGCGGGTACAGATCCTTAGCGCCAAATCGGTCGAGGCCGAGCTGGAGCCCTTTGCCGACCATGACTGACCACTCCTTGCGGAGCTTTCTCGATGCCTGCGCTCAGCGGATCGAGACCGCCCTGGAGCGCTGCTTGCCGAGCGAACGGGTACCTCCCGCCCGGCTCCACCAAGCCATGCGCTATGCCGTTCTGGATGGAGGCAAACGGGTGCGTCCCACCCTGGCCTACGCCACCGCCACCGCCATCGGCCTGGCGCCGGAGCAGGTGAACGGCATCGCCTGCGCGGTTGAAATGATCCACGGCTATTCCCTGATCCATGACGATCTGCCGGCCATGGACAATGACGACCTGCGCCGCGGCCGCCCTACCTGCCACAAGGCCTTTGACGAGGCCACCGCCATCCTCGCCGGCGATGCCCTCATGACCCAGGCCTTCCTGGTCCTCTGCCGTGACGAGGGCCTCCCCGGGGGACCCCAGGCACGCCTGGCCATGCTGGACGATTTGGCCTGGGCCTCCGGCTCCCGCGGTATGGCCGGAGGGCAGATGATGGATCTGGAGGCCGAGGGTCGGGAGATCGACCTCACCAGTCTGGAGAACATCCACATTCACAAGACCGGGGCACTTATCCGCGCCAGCGTCCGTATGGTCTGCCGCGCCCGGCCGGATCTGAGCCCGGATCGGGCCGAGCGCCTGGATCATTACGCCAAATGCCTGGGGCTGGCATTCCAGATCCGGGACGATATCCTCGACATCGAGGCACCCACCGCCATTCTGGGCAAGACCCACGGTAAGGATCTGGCCCAGGACAAGGCTACCTACCCCGCCCTCATGGGCCTGGAGGCCGCCCGCCAGGCCGCCGCCGACCTGGTCAACGAGGCCCTGGACAGTCTGACTCCCTGGGACGGCAAGGCTGATCCCTTGCGCTGGATCGCCGGCTACATCGCCCAGCGGAACCACTGATCCGACTGCGGTTGGATGGCCCTCACCGGCTTGGGTAGTGGCCCTCCAGCCGGTCCACGCCCCGCTGAACAACGCCCGAGATCATTCCAGCCTGCGCTCCCGAGATCTCGCCACCCCCTGATGAAACAAGACTTCAGTAGGCATCTTTCACGTGAACGCCAGCCATCACTCCCTGGCTTGGCTTTTCCCCGTTCTAACCCCAACTAAGCGGCATCCGTTTCGCTGTCCCGCCCTGTGTGGACCGCACCAAGAGGTTAAGTTTCCGATGGATTCAGCGATCAACACCAAGTCCGCTAGCCACCCCATCGCCGATGTCCAAGCCAGCGCGGATACCCGCCAGATCGCTATCGACAAGGTGGGCATCAAGGATATCCGTCATCCCGTCCGGGTGCGGGACCGCAGCGACGGTGAGCAGCATACGGTTGCCACCTTCAACATGTACGTCTACTTGCCCCACAATTTCAAAGGGACGCACATGTCGCGTTTCGTGCAGATCCTCAACAACCACGAGAAGGAGATCGGCGTCGAATCCTTCAAGGAAATGCTCAGGGAGATGGCCGAGCGGCTGGAATCCGAGATGGGCCATATCGAGATGCGTTTCCCCTATTTCGTGAACAAGAAGGCTCCCATCAGCGGCGTCCAGAGCCTGTTGGATTATGACGTGACCTTCATCGGTGAGATCAGCCAGGGCGAGCCCCGCATGTACATCAAGGTGGTGGTGCCCGTGACCAGTCTCTGTCCTTGCTCCAAGGAGATCTCCGCCTACGGTGCCCATAACCAGCGTTCACACGTTACCGTCCAGGTTCGCACCCGGGGCTTTATCTGGCTGGAGGAGATCATCGACCTGGTGGAAAAGGAGGCCTCCTGCGAGCTCTTCGGCCTGCTCAAACGGCCCGACGAGAAATTCGTCACCGAGCGGGCCTACAACAACCCCAAGTTCGTCGAAGACATGGTGCGTGACGTCGCCATGCGCCTCAACGATGACGACCGCATCGGGGCCTATGTCGTGGAATCGGAAAACTTCGAGTCCATTCACAATCATTCCGCCTATGCCCTGATCGAGCGGGACAAGGAGGCGGAGGCCACCTGAGACGGTACCCCTTGAGCTATACTGTCTCCAGGCAGCCAGGAGAGGAGATGGGATTTTCGCTATGAGGATCGCGGGTTATCTCGTCACGGCCGTACTGGGCCTGATGGTCGGCTGGTGGCTGTTCTCTCCCGGGGACGAGGAGGGACCGACCCCCGCCCCTTCCCCGGCTCAACCGCCCCCCGCCTCCTCATCCGGGCGCCCTCCTGTCCTAACGCCCCCTCCGGCGCCCTATCAACCGGCACCCTACCCGCCCCGCTACCAACTCCCCCCCGAACCCCCCGGGCAATCCTATCGCTACCGACCCTTGACCAAGCGGGAAGAGGAGCGGCTTCAGTCCGGTCAATCACAAGACCAGCTTCCCTTCCCTGATCAGGCACCCTTGCCCTACTACCGCCCCGGCTATCCGCCCGAAACCGGTTCCGGGCGGGCTGAATCCGGTTGGCCACCGCGCTATCCACCCGGACGTTGACCGCGGCGGAGCGATCGGCTCAGCCACTACCGGACCGAACTAACCTGCGTCCTGCTTGGCTAGGCTCCGTTCGATCCATTGCCGCAAGCGGTTGGAATCCCCCATGGGGGAGTGTTTGCCCGGGGAATCCAACAACACGATCCGCAATCGACGACCGCTGACCATCGCCTGCATCACCAGGCAGCGGCCCGCGTCGCTGATGTAGCCCGTCTTGCTCAATTCAATGTCCCAGTTATCGCTGGATACCAGGGGGTTGGTGTTTCGATAGCCGAGGGCGCCCCCCCCGGGATGGGGGTGGAGTTGCGCATCCCGGGTGGTGGTGGCCTGCCGAATCAAGGGATAAGCGGAGGCGGCGCCAATCAGCCTGGTCAGATCCAAGGCCGTGGAGCGATTTTCGGCATTGAGGCCACTCGCGTCGGCAAAATGGGTGTCCTTCATGCCCAGGGCCTGGGCCTTGAGGTTCATGCGCCGGACGAATTCCGGGGTCCCGCCGGCGAAGGTGGTGCGCCCCAGAGCGGCGGCGGCGCGATTGTCCGAGGACATCAAGGCCACCAGCAGGAGTTCCCTGCGGGTTAGGCTAGCCCGATTGATTTGCAGACGGGAGCGGCTGTTGCGGAGCAGATCCTTGTCCTCCGGGCGGATGGTGATGGGGGCGTCCAGATCCACCCCCGCGTCCAGCACCAGGATAGCGGTCATCAACTTGGTGACGGAGGCAATGGATTTGGGCTCTTCGGCCTTCTTGGCATAGATGGTGTTGCCGGCCGTGTCCACCACCATGACGGCCGCGGACTGAAGATGGAGACTACTGCCATCCAGTCGCTCCCAGGCGGGGGTACTGGGGGCGGACCGGCTCAATGCCGCCACCTCCACCGATGTCTCCCAGGCCGCGCTGGAGACGCCCCACCCCGCGACCAATAAGAGGGTCAGACCCACCACCCAGGCATTAGGACCTACCCTTGCATGCAGCGGATGTTTCATGCCAACTCCTTCAGGTCATCGAGTGAGCACGGCAAGGTTCAGGGTGACAAACCGCTACGCAGCGGATCTTTTTACTATGTGATTCTACTAATATTCTGATCATCAAAGTCCATCGCTCGGTCAGCGGGAGAACAACCAGGTTTGATGCTATCGCAGCCGTAGCCTTGGTCGTGGGTGCAATTTCCGCCGCCGTTTCGGTCTCCGCGGCCGATCGGCGGGCATCGGAGCGATTATCCTCACGGGAAGCCGTGGTCGAGATCCGCCCGGAGTACACCGACCAGCAGGTCGATATCGCCCGGGGTATCGTCGACGATAAGGATGCTTTCTTTGTCTAGGCTGCTGGACATAGCGGGGGCCTGAACGAGGATGGGCCCCGCCGCAGCGGGGCGCAGATTGGATGTGGGTGGATCAGCCCAGGAGTTGCGCCATCCGCTGGCCCATCTCCGCCGGGGAGCGGACGATAGCCACGCCGGCAGCCTCCAGGGCGGCGAACTTACCGGCGGCGGTCCCCTTGCCGCCGGTGATGATGGCCCCGGCATGGCCCATACGCTTGCCGGAAGGGGCGGTCACGCCGGCGATATAGGCGACGACCGGCTTGGCGACATGGTCCTTGATGAATTCCGCCGCCGCTTCTTCGGCGCCACCACCGATCTCGCCCACCAGGATCATGCCTTCGGTCTGATCGTCGGCCTGGAAGAGCTCCAGGCAGGCGATGAAGTCCATGCCCTGAATGGGATCGCCACCGATGCCGATACAGGTGCTCTGGCCCAGACCGGCCTGGGTGGTCTGGAACACCGCCTCGTAGGTCAGGGTGCCGGAGCGGGAGACGATACCGACCCGACCCGGTCGATGAATGTTACCGGGCATGATGCCGATCTTGCACTCGCCGGGGGTGATGATACCCGGACAGTTGGGCCCGATGAGTACCTTGCCGGAGCCGGCCAGGGCCGTCTTGACCCTGAGCATATCCAGGACCGGAATACCCTCGGTGATGCAGACGATGACGCCGATACCGGCATCCGCCGCCTCGAGGATGGCGTCGGCGGCGAAAGCCGCCGGCACGTAGATCATGGTGGCGTTGGCGCCGGTCTCGCCCACGGCGTCGTGGACGGTGTCAAAGACCGGCCGGTCCAGATGGCGGGTGCCGCCCTTGCCGGGGGTGACGCCGCCGACGAGGTTGGTGCCATAGGCGATGGCCTGCTCGCTGTGGAAGGTACCCTGCTTGCCGGTGTAGCCCTGGCAGATGACCCGGGTTTCTTGGTTGACCAGTACGCTCATATCCTCTTCCCCTCTCAGTGACGGGCGCCGGCGGCGGCGACGACGCGATCCGCGGCCTCGCTTAGGCTGGCGGCGGTAGTGATGGCCAGGTCGCTGGCCGCCAGCATGGCCAGGCCTTGCTCGGCGTTGGTGCCCTCCAGACGCACCACCACCGGGACCTGGACATGAACCTCGCGCACCGCCTGCATGATGCCTTCGGCGATGAGGTCGCAGCGGACGATGCCACCGAAGATGTTCACCAGTACCGCTCTCACCTTCTCGTCGGAAAGAATGAGCTTGAAGGCCTCGGCGACCCGCGCCGCCGTGGCGCCACCGCCGACATCGAGGAAGTTGGCGGGCTCGCCGCCATGGAGTTTGATCAGGTCCATGGTCGCCATCGCCAGGCCGGCGCCGTTGACCATGCAGCCCACGTTGCCATCCAGGCTGATGTAGTTGAGGTCGTGCTCCTTGGCCTGGGCCTCGCGGACATCCTCCTGGCTGATGTCACGCAGGGCCAGGAGGTCCGGATGGCGATAGAGGGCGTTGTCATCCAGATTGAGCTTGGCATCCAGGGCGATGAGATCGCCCTGAGAAGTCACCACCAGCGGATTGATTTCCACCAGGCTGGCATCGCAATCGATGAAGAGCTGATAAAGGCCACGCATGACCTTGTCCAGGGCCTTGACCTGATCGGGCGTCAGCCCCAGGCCATAGCCGATCTTGCGGCTCTGCCAACCCATGAGACCGACCGCCGGATGGACGTGGGTGGTCAAAATCCGCTCGGGTGTCCTGGCCGCGACCTCTTCGATGTCCATGCCGCCGTCGGCGGAGGCCATGATGACCACCCGCCGGGCCTCGCGGTCCACCAGTGCCCCGAGGTAAAGCTCTCGGGCGCTGGCGGTGGGCTGCTCCAGCAGTAGCTGGCCGATGGGCAGGCCGGCGGGACCCGTTTGCCGGGTGACCAGCCGGCTACCCAATAGACGGGTGGCCTCGCGCTCCACCTGATCGAGGCTGTCGGCCAGCACCACGCCTCCGGCCTTGCCGCGGGCGCCGGAGTGGACCTGTGCCTTGATCACCCAACGCTCCCCGCCGAGTTCCTCGGCCAGGGTCCGTGATGCGTCGGGAGAGGAGACGGTCAGGCTGCGCGGCACCGGAATACCGTGACGCGCGAACAGGGCCTTAGCCTGGTATTCGTGTAAGTTCATGAACTAGCGACCTTTATAGGTATAGGGAGGATGGTGGTAACTTATTGGAATTAAGGGTCGTCGAACTAGGTGTCAGCCATTGGAATCCCAGTGGGCCATCCGCTGGGGTCAGGGCAGTATCCAACCGCGGGGACCCCACGAGGGGTAATCGCCCCTCCTCCCGCTGACGATGACACTTGCGGCCCGTCGGACATGCCGGCATAGTGGGCCTGGCTATTCTCCGGTAATCCCTCGCCAATTACCAACCGCCCGCGGCCCCATGTCCCTATTCCCACCCCGCCAGACGCCACCCGACCCGAAAAAACGGAGATGAATTTTAGACGCCTTTAGATGATGACGTCTGCCCTCACCTCCCCGCCAACGGCAGGTGGCAACCGATCCAGCGAATGGCGCAACTACCCGAGCTGGCGGGCCCTGAATTGGTTTGGGTTCTATCGGCTCGCCCTGGCCCTGGGGCTCTGCCTGTTTCTCTTCGTCCCCCGCCTGGAGGCGCTGGTGGGGGGGCTGGAGCAGAACCCGGCGACCATCGGCATCGTCTTCGCCTACCTGGCCCTGGTGCTGCTCAGCCTGGCCTTTATCCGGGTAAGGCGCGGCGACAAGGCGACCCTGGTCCACACCGGGGTCTTCATCGACCTGCTGGTCTTCAGCCTGCTGATGCATCTGGGCAATGGGGTCAATTCCCATTTCGGCCTGCCCATGGCTATCGCCGTGGCGGCCGGGGCCCTGCTCATGGCAGGCCGTCTGTCGCTCCTCTTCGCCGCCTTCGCCACCACCGGGGTCATGGCGGTCCAGATCCATGCCCATCTCTCGGGTCTGGGCTCCAGGGATGGCCTCACCCAGGCCGGTCTGCTCGGTGCCACCTTTGTTATGGTCGCCATCCTGGCCCATGTCCTCTACCGTCGCATCCAGGCGGCGGAATGCCTCGCCGCCAGCCGCCAGGTGGATATCGACGATCTGAATAAACTCAATGCCTTCATCATCCAGCGCATGGATATCGGCGTCCTGGTTGTCGACGAGGACCGCCGCGTTCGGCTCATCAATGCCGCCGCCAGCGCACTCCTGGGAGGCCAGGATATCCAACAGCGACTCCTGGCGCAGTCCACCCCCGAACTCGCGGCCTGGATCCAGCAGCCATCACCAGACGCTATCCCCCGGGTTGG
>SBFV01000221.1 GCA_006227775.1 Gammaproteobacteria bacterium
GGACGTCGTATCCACCGGGATGCTCAGTGACGTTTCCTCCGCGGTCAGCGGTTCGCGTAAGGCCAGTTGGGAAGCCAGGACCTCCACCCCCGCCTCCGAGGGATCCGCGCCCTCCGCGGCCCGCCGGCGTACCCGCTCTTGCACTACTTCCAGCGGCGCCTCGCAGATCAACAGATGACAAGGACAACCTTGGCTCTGGGCTAACCCGATAAAGGTTTCGCGCTGGGCCCGCTTGAGGAAGGTTGCATCCACCAGGGGGCTGTATCCCGCCATGAGCAGGGTGCAGGCCAACTCGCGCAGGCGCCCGTAGGTCCGTTCCCCCGCCTCGGGTCCATAGATGCCACCGTCGACCTGGCCGCCCGACGAGGTGCGCGCTTCGGCCAGGAAGCCGAAGAGACGTTTACGTTCGATATCCGAGCGGAGATGAATCAATGGCAAGCGCGCCCTCAGCGCCAGGGCCAGGCGGCTCTTGCCCGAACCCGATACACCCTGTACCAGACAGAGACAGGGCGAATGCGGCCGGGTATAGCCTTCCGCCAGGGTCAGATAATCAGACAACCCGCCTCGATCCCTGACCGCTTCCTCGGCACTTAAATCCGCCTGGTCAAGGCGGATGGCCAGGACTTTGGCTCGCACCAGTGCTCGATAGACCTGATAAAAATTGAGTACCTTCAACCCCGCGTAGTCGCCCGTCAACTCCAGATAATGATTCAACAAACGCCGCGCCGGTCCCCGTTCCCCCGCCTCTTCCAGGTCCATGAGCAGGAAGGCCAGCTCGCTTTGGATATCGATCCAGCGCAGGCCGGGGTTGAACTCGATGCCGTCGAAGATGAGGACCTCACCCTGGTCCAGGGCGATGTTGCCTCGATGCATATCCCCATGGCACTCCCGCACGAAGCCAGCGGCGCGGCGCTGCTCCAGGATGGGCCTCAGTTCCGCATGACGGGCGAGGGTCCAGGACTCGAGGCCCGCCAGGCGGGCAAGGAGAGAGGGGTCCGACAATCGGGTACGGATAGCCTCGAAGTTGGCCAGCATGGGTGCCAGCACCGCCTCCGGCCTGCCAAAGGGCTCATCCGGGGCGACCGCCGGGATGCTGTCATGGAAGGCCGCCACCCGCTCCGCCACCCGTTCCGGCAGATCATCCTCGAGAGGCTGAGTGCTGAGCAGACCGGACTGATCGAAGCGCCGCATCTTGACGGCATATTCCAGGACCTCGCCAGCTCCCCCGATCCGTGGCGCGGTGGTACTTCCCGTAATGGGTACCACCTCCAGATAGAGTTGGGGGGCAAGCCTGCGGTTGAGCCGCAGTTCCTCCTGGCAGAAGAAATGTCGCCGCTCCAGGGTCGAGAAGTCCAGAAAGCCCAGATTGACCGGTTTCTTCAGCTTGTAGGCATAAGGGCCTGCCAGGAAGACATGGGAGATGTGCGTCTCGATATGCACCACCGGTCCCGCGGGCTCAGGATAGGCGGTTGAGAGACGCAACCCTTGGACGATCTTGTCAAAATGGTTCATGCACACCACCCCCCCAGCCGGTGGAAATCAGCCCGTTTCTCTGAGCGAGGCAAAGCACGAGACTTGAAGAGCGGCAGAGTGACCGATAATATGCCAGGATCGATGTCATGCTGAATTTTGAGATATGAGGATTTCTCTATGACCATTGACCGTATTGTATTGGCCGTGGCCGGCACCTTCGTGCTGATTACCGTCCTTTTGGCTTATTTGACCGGCAATCAACTCTGGCTCCTGCTGACCGCCTTTGTCGGCCTGAATCTGCTCCAATCGGCTTTCACCGGCTTTTGCCCTCTGGCCGTGATCCTGAAAAAGATGGGTAAGCAGTCTGGCGCCGCGTTCTAGTAGCGATCTCAGGGAGTTAGCCCGGCGTGGCGGGCTTCTCCCATGCCATGAACCAGGTGGCAAGATACCCCGGCTCATCTCCTCCATATCCGCCACCGAGCCATAATCGTTTCCCTGGGTCCATAGCGAAAACCCAAGCGGATCAAGCTGATATCCGCGTTGGATGTGGTCCCAGAAAACCCGCGGAACCATGCTATACTTAGCGCGATAAAATTCAGGGGGTTGCCAGATAGGCGAGCACAACAGATCCATGGCCAAAGAAGATGTCATCTCTATGGAGGGTACGGTGGTGGACACCCTGCCCAATACGATGTTCCGCGTTGAGTTGGAGAACGGTCATGTAGTTACGGCGCATATATCGGGGAAAATGCGTAAGCACTACATCCGTATCCTCACGGGCGACAAGGTCACTGTGGAACTCACCCCTTATGATCTGACCAAGGGGCGAATCACCTATCGGGCGCGCTAGGGGTCCTCACGACCTAGAAACTGTCCATCGATTGCTTCCCGGATTGAGCAAGTCCCCCCCAGGATAAACTGGGCACTAAAAATGGACTCTTTCTCATCCAGAAAATCTGGCCCCCGTTCTCTCATCGGCCAGGGTGAGGGAGATCTCCCTTCATCATCGTCAGGCAATTTCTAGTTTCTCCGCGCCTACCTTGGACTGGAATTCGAAGGTCAGCCCCTCGCCTTCCGACTTGACCCATACCTTGCCCCCGTTCACGAGCTGACCGAAGAGCAGTTCGTTCGCCAGGGGCTTTTTAATCTGCTCCCGGATGACGCGGGCCATGGGCCTTGCCCCCATGCGTGGATCATATCCGTGGCTGGCAAGCCAGGTCCGGGCCTCGGCATCCACGCACAGCGCGACCTTTTTCTCCAGCAGTTGCTGCTCCAATTCGAAGAGAAACTTATCCACCACGCTCGCGATGGTCTGGGGGGACAGGGCGCCAAACTGGACCACGGCATCCAGGCGGTTGCGAAATTCGGGAGTGAAGAGGCGCTTGATCACCTCCATCCCATCAGTGGCGTGATCCTGCTCGGTAAAGCCGATCGAGGGCCGGCTGGCCTCGGCGGCACCGGCGTTGGTGGTCATCACCAGGACAACATGGCGGAAATCCGCCTTGCGGCCGTTATTGTCGGTCAGGGTGCCGTGGTCCATGACCTGTAACAGCAGGTTAAAGACATCCGGGTGAGCCTTTTCGATTTCGTCCAGGAGCAGCACCGCATGGGGGTGTTTGTTGATTTCTTCGGTCAACAAGCCGCCCTGATCGAAACCGACGTACCCCGGCGGTGCACCGATGAGGCGCGAGACCGTATGGCGCTCCATGTACTCGGACATGTCGAAGCGAATCAATTCCAGTCCCAGAATGCGGGCGAGTTGTCGTGTCACCTCGGTCTTGCCCACCCCGGTAGGTCCGGCGAAGAGGAAGGAACCGATGGGTTTCTCTTCCTGCCCCAGGCCGGAGCGGCTCATGCGAATGGCGGCGGTGAGGGTATCGATAGCCTGATCCTGGCCGAAGACCACCATCTTGAGATCCCGGTCCAGGTTGCGCAGGGATTCGGTGTCCGAGGCCGAGACCTGCTTGGGGGGAATACGGGCGATCTTGGCGACGATGCGTTCAATGTCAACCACGTCGATGCGCTTCTTGCGGCGGGCCGAAGGCATCAGTTGGACATGGGCCCCGGCCTCGTCGATCACGTCGATGGCCTTGTCTGGCAGGTGGCGGTCGTTGATATGCTTGGCCGAGAGTTCCGCCGCCGCGCGCAAGGCAGGTTGGGTGTAAGTGACCTGATGATGCTCCTCGAAGCGGGTCTTGAGCCCCCGCAGGATCTTGACCGTGTCCTCCACGCTTGGCTCGTGGATATCGATCTTCTGGAAGCGCCGCGCCAAGGCGCGGTCTTTTTCGAAGATACCGCGAAACTCCTGATAGGTGGTGGAGCCGATGCAACGCAATTCACCGGAGGCCAGCACGGGCTTGATGAGGTTGGAGGCGTCCATGACCCCGCCCGAGGCCGATCCGGCACCGATGATGGTATGGATCTCATCGATGAATAGGATGGCCTTGGTCTGACGCTTGAGGTGAGCGATCACGGCCTTGAGTCGCTTTTCGAAATCGCCTCGGTACTTGGTCCCGGCCACCAGGGCACCCAGGTCCAGGGCGTAGATTACGGCATCGGCCAGGATCTCCGGCACCTCCTCCTCGACGATACGGCGCGCCAACCCTTCGGCGATAGCGGTCTTGCCGACCCCGGCCTCACCCACCAACAGCGGGTTGTTCTTGCGCCGCCGGCACAGGATCTGGATGGTGCGTTCAATTTCCGCGTCCCGCCCGATCAGCGGATCGATACGACCCTGGCGCGCCTGCTCGTTAAGGTTGGTGGTGAAGTTCTCCAGGGGACTGGCACCCTCCTTGCCCCGCCCTTCCCGCTCGTCACCGACCTCGCCCGGGGCCTCCTCGTCCTGGCCCTCGCCGGGAACCTTGGAGATGCCGTGAGAAATATAGTTGACCACGTCGAGGCGGCTGATGTCCTGGCGGTTCAGGAGATAGACCGCCTGGGAGTCCTGCTCGCCGAACAGGGCCACCAGGACGTTGGCGCCGGTCACCTCCTTCTTGCCCGCGGACTGCACATGGAAAACAGCACGTTGGAGAACCCGCTGGAAACCGATGGTGGGTTGGGTCTCGCGCTTGTCCCCCGCTGGGATGAGGGGGGTAGTCTCCTCGATAAATGCCGAGATATCCGACCGCAACTTACCCTCATCCACGCCACAGGCCCGCAGGACCTTTGCCGCGCTGGGATTGTCGAGGAGGGATAAGAGCAGGTGTTCCACCGTCATATATTCGTGCCGCCGCTCTCGTGCCTGGTGGAAGGCCTGGGTCAGCGTGAATTCGAGGTCTTTAGTCAGCATGGGGCATCACCGGTGGGGGAATTGGGGCTTCAGGCCTCTTCCATGGTACACATCAGAGGGTGCTGGTGCCGCCTGGCGAAATCCTTGACTTGTGCCACCTTGGTCTCGGCGACGTCGCGGGAGAAGACACCGCAGACCCCGACGCCCCGGGTGTGCACGTGGAGCATGATCTGGGTAGCCTGCTCCCGGCTCATATGGAAGAAGGTCTCGAGTACCTGGACGACAAAGTCCATGGGGGTGTAATCGTCGTTGAGCAGCAGGACCTTATATCTTGGGGGTGGCCTGAGCAAGGGCCTGGCCTCCTGGACGGCCGCCCCCGATTCCCGTTCCTGGTTCACATCCGGTCCACTCATGTCAATGCGAATTCCCATAATTCTGTCATTTTTTGTTTGACCCAAGGAATGGGGTCATTATACTTGGCCCTCAAGACGTCGACCCGCGGAGCGGGGATGAGCGTTCGAATAACAGCATATCAGGGTCGCATCGTCGCCCAGCGCGCCCCCGGGGAACGGCCTCCTCGCCTGGCTTAGCCCTAAATCCGCTGGCTAATTTTAGCTTTAACACGGCGCGGGCCTTGTCGCACCCTGAATCCAACCGCCCCGCGGTCGGATTCAGAATTGAAATTACAAATGGGGGAAGACCCCCAAGATCTCCCAGGAGGAGTAGCTGCGATGATGACCGGTACGGTGAAATGGTTCAACAACGCCAAGGGATATGGATTCGTCAGGTCTGACGACAACGAAGAAGACGTGTTCGTCCATTTTTCAGCCATCGACATGGATGGCTACCGGACCCTCAAGGAAGGACAGAAGGTCCAGTTTGAGATCAGCCAGGGCCCCAAGGGCCTGCATGCCGCCCGCGTTAACCGCCTCAACTAAATAGTATTTCCCAAGTCACCCATAGGCTCATCGCGCCGCCTGCAAGGCGGCGCGATTCCCCTGATGCCAGGGTCGGCAGCCTGATTCCCTTCCAATCCAGTCTCCCGCACCCATTCTGGAGCCAGGGACGCACCCTACCCAGGCATGCCCCGGCCTTTCCGATCCGGCCGGAGCAGCCCCCTCACCTCACATGTTGTCGATCACCGCCTGGCCAAAGGCGGAGCAACTCAGTTTGGTAGCCCCCTCCATCAGGCGCTCGAGGTCATAGGTCACGGTCTTGGCGGAGATGGCGCCTTCCACCCCCTTGATGATGAGGTCCGCCGCCTCTACCCAACCCAGATGGCGAAGCATCATCTCGGCCGAAAGGATGATGGAACTGGGGTTGACCTGATCCTTCCCGGCATACTTGGGCGCGGTACCGTGGGTCGCCTCGAACATGGCGACGGAATCCGAGAGGTTCGCCCCCGGGGCCAGGCCGATACCGCCAACCTGAGCCGCCAGGGCATCGGAGATGTAGTCGCCGTTGAGGTTGAGGGTGGCGATAACGTCGTATTCCTTGGGACGTAGCAGGATCTGCTGCAGAAAGGCGTCCGCGATGACGTCCTTGATGATGATCTCCCGGCCCGTCTTGGGATTGGTCATGCTACACCAGGGGCCGCCATCGATCTCCTCCGCGCCGTACTCCTCCTGGGCCAATTCGTAGCCCCAGTTCTTGAAGGCGCCTTCGGTAAATTTCATGATGTTGCCCTTATGAACCAGGGTCACCGAGCTACGGTCGTTATCGATGGCGTACTGGATGGCCTTGCGCACCAGACGCTTGGTCCCTTCGGAGGACACTGGCTTGATGCCGATACCCGATGTGCCGGGGAAGCGGATCTTGGTCACTCCCATCTCATTCTGCAGGAAAGCGATGACCTTCTTCGCCTCCGGACTCCCCGCCGCCCACTCGATGCCGGCGTAGATATCCTCCGAATTCTCGCGAAAGATCACCATGTCCGTATCTTGAGGCTCCTTGACCGGGCTGGGGGTGCCCCGGAAATAGCGCACCGGGCGCAGACAGACATAGAGATCCAACTGCTGTCGCAGGGCAACGTTGAGGGAACGGATGCCGCCGCCGACGGGGGTGGTCAGGGGGCCCTTGATGGAAACCACGAATTCACGGACCGCATCCAGGGTTTCATCGGGCAACCAGACGTCATCGCCATAGATTTTCGTGGATTTCTCCCCCGCGTAGACCTCCATCCACTGTATTTCCCGGCTACCGCCATAGGCCTTGGCCACGGCCGCGTCCACCACCTTGATCATGACGGGACTGATATCAACACCGGTGCCATCTCCCTCGATGTAGGGAATAATGGGATTGTTGGGGACGCGGAGGGCGTAGTTTTCTCCGACCGTGATCTTTTCGCCGTTGGCGGGCACCTGAATCTGTTCGTAGGCCATGTCGTTTATCTCGTCGCGGTTGCTAAATGGAATGGGTCCAGCACCCTCAGCGGGGATTGGATGGAAGCTGACGGATTATAGGACTTCGTGGGCAAGAATGGTTCCGCGCGTTAGTTTTTTGGATAAAAAACATATTATTATACAATTATATAACGCATTTCCCCGCACTGTCGTTAAATCACCGCACCCAGGCACGTTTCCTTAAATGTATCGCTCCTCGACAGAGCCACCCACGGCCGCTATGGCCGGTGCTCCTGGCAATCTCCCACCGACGCAAGGAGTAGTCATGGTCGGTCTCTCGGGAGGCGTGGATTCCTCGGTGGCCGCTCTGCGATTACTGGAGCAGGGTCACAGCTTGGAAGGATTGTTCATGAAAAACTGGGAGGAGGACGACACACCGGGATACTGCGCCGCGGCGGCGGATCTGGCGGATGCGACTGCCGTGGCCCACTGTCTGGGTATCCCCCTCCATACCGTCAATTTCGCCACCGAGTACTGGGATCGCGTCTTCGCGGAATTCCTCGCGGAATACCGGGCCAACCGCACCCCCAATCCGGACGTTCTCTGCAACCGCGAGATTAAATTCCGTGCCTTCCTGGACCATGCCCGGGGTCTGGGTGCCAATGGCATCGCCACCGGCCACTACGCCCGCCGGGTGACGGACGACCAAGGCCATCACCTCTTCCTCAGTCGCGACCCCGACAAGGACCAGACCTATTTCCTGCACCTGCTGGACCAGGAGCAACTTGCCCATGCCTCCTTCCCGCTGGGAGATCTGCGCAAGGAGGAGGTGAGAACGCTGGCTCGGCGCGCCGGCCTCCCCACCGCCGCCAAGAAGGACAGCACGGGTATCTGCTTCATCGGCGAGCGTCGCTTTCGCGACTTTCTCGCCCGCTATGTTCCGCCGGACCCGGGCCCCATGGAGACCCCCGAGGGGGTTATTGTCGGTGAACATCAGGGCCTGGCCTATTACACCCTGGGCCAGCGCCAGGGTCTGGGTATCGGCGGCCTGACTGGCGGCGTGGAGGCCCCCTGGTTCGTCGCCGCTAAGGACGCCAGTCGCAACACCCTCATCGTCGTCCAGGGTCAGGATCACCCCCTGCTGTTCAGCCGGGGACTCGCCGCGACCCACCTGCACTGGATAGCCGGGCATCCACCCCAGGACCCGCCCTTCCGCTGCGAGGCGCGCCTGCGGCATCGGCAGCCGTTGCAGCCCTGTCTGGTCGAGGACCTGGATGGGAATTCCGCCCGTCTGCGCTTTCTCCAGCCTCAGCGAGCCGTCACCCCTGGCCAGTCGGCGGTCCTTTACCGCGACGAGGAATGCTGGGGGGGTGGTGTCATCGCCGCCTCCTGGCCCTGAGGTGGGGAGTCTATTCCAGACTGGCCCGCAGACCCACCAGGATTAGCCGATGACATCTAGCCCGGCAATGGACACCGAAAATCGATTCTCGGCCTTATCGGATGGGATCGGGTCTGGGGGGAATGACTTGAGGTCGGGGCCGGGCGGGTAGCGAGAGGGTTCGGGTATACTGAACTTCATTGTTCCGGCCCGGAAAGACCGTAAAGGCCTTTCCCCTGGACAGGTTTTTTTGCAGTTTCCTCAGTCTGACTGGCAACGCCATGACCTACACCGTCCAAGACCGGCTCATCGCCCTGGGAGCCATCTACCAGGCCACCCTCTGCGTACGTCGCATCGCCACCAAGGGCACCGTGGATACGGACATCATGGAACCCTGCATTTATAGCCTCTTCCAGAAAGATGCCTCGACGCCGGCGGCGATCTTTGGCCCCCCCGGCTCCCTCGCTCCCGGCATACGCGAACTGGCCAATCAGCTTTCGGGAAAGACCGGCCGGGATCTGGAATTCACCCGCTACCTGCTCGCCCTGATCAAGCTGGAGTCGGTCCTCAACCGTCGTTCTTCCCTGGTGGAGCGTATTGGGCAAGGGATCGAGGAGGCACGCGCCAAGCTGACCCACTTTCCCCTCCTCCATCCCAACCTCCTGGCCCATTTGGCGGACCTGTACAGCCAGACCATCAGCCAACTTCAGCCGCGAATCATGGTGCGGGGAGAACCCAATTACCTGCAAAACCCCGATAATCAGAACCGCATCCGAGCGCTCCTCCTGGCGGGTATCCGGGCGGCCTGGCTATGGCGGCAGATGGGTGGCAATCGTTGGAGGATCCTGTTTGGCCGACAGCAGTTTCTGGCTGCGGCCCAGACCTACCTCCGTTCCCAACTCCATTGAAACGCGTCATTGAGATGCATGGGC
>SBFV01000389.1 GCA_006227775.1 Gammaproteobacteria bacterium
CGCAGAAAGCGGATCGCGAAACGGTTCTTGTGACCGCTGATCTCGGGAAAGAGTGGGGGTTCGCCCTGAATCGTGATCCGGATTAATTGGGCCGGCATCTGGGTTTCCAGGGAACCCTGATAGAGACCATCCCGGGCCATTACTCGGCGCGGGGAAGCGCTGGCGCGGATGTAAGAAAGGATCAACTGGATGGCCGTCCTGACGGGCACCAAGTCCTCGATCCAGCGGGCTACCTGGCGTTCGCGCTCGGGGTAGGGGCGGGACAGCCAAAGGTGGTACTGGGGAAGGTCGAAACCGCAGGTTCCTCCGGGAAGGGTGCCACGCTGGGCGACACCCTTGAGGAATTCGTTGTCACGAATGCACTGGCCGCTGGCATGGTCCTGGGTGCGCAGGCCCTCGGCGGCGGCGCCGAGTTCACTCAAAGAGGCATCCAGGGCCTTGCGGTTGACCCCGGGCTGGTCCCGAAAGCGCTCCAAATTGGCGGTCTGGCGATCCAATTCCTTGATGAGTTCGGTCTTGATGTCGGCACGGGAACTTAGGGCGGCGATGTCCACCAGGGTCTCGACCATGGCCCGGGTGGCCCAGGGATTGTCCAGGGGTTGGAAGAAAGCCAGCTTTTCGAAGAGGTGCTCAATCCGCATCAGGGTGCGGGCGCGTTCGTTGAGCGGATGTTCGAAGATGAGGGTGGTGGACACGTAGTTTCCAAAAGTGTTTGAACATGTTGATCGCGCACGGCTTATTGGTGGCTCGGGATGACTTTGAAGTGGTCGCGACGAGGTTTACTACGAACTTAAGCCATCCTTGGGGTAAGGGTCAGGGGCGAGAATATTATCCGTTGCATCAAGGTTATTGACCAGTATCGGGGCTCTCAACGCTTGGCTTGGCGTATTCAAAGGCATCCGAGTACATGTGTTCCCCCGTCAGGCCCGCGGCAGCGAAAGCCGTGCTTCCACTCTGGACCATGATGGGCGGGCCTGCCAGGTAGACGTCGAAACCACTCATATCCGGATGGTCCGCCAGTACGGCCTCGTGGACGAAGCCGGTGCGGCCGGTCCAGGTGGTATCGGGTTCCGAGAGGACCGGCGTATAGGTGAAATTGGCGTGTTCCTTGACCCAGCGCAGTGGCAGGTCCGGCAGGTAGAGGTCCACTTGCCGCCTTACTCCCCAATAGAGGTGCATCGGACGGGTGACGCCGATATGGAAGGCATGTTCGATAATGCCCTTGATGGGGGCTAGCCCGGTGCCCCCAGCGATGAAGATGATGGGGCGGTCCGAATCCTCCCGCAGGGTGAAGGTACCCAAAGGGGCCTGGATACGCAGGATGGCCTTCTCTTCCAGGGCGTCGAAAATGAAGCCGGTGAACTCGCCGCCAGGGACATGGCGCACATGCAGTTCGATGAACTCGTCGTCGTGGGGGGCGTTGGCGATGGAAAAGGCGCGGCGTTTACCACCCTCCAGCAGGAAGTCCAGATATTGGCCGGCGAGGAAGGGCAGGCGCTGATTTTCCGGCAATTTGAGGTGGAGCATCATGACATCGTGATTCAGGGCCCTTTTATCCACCACCCGGCAGGGCAGGGTGCGAACCTCGATCTGACCGGCGGTCTTGATCTCCGTGACGCCAAGGACCAGGTCCGATTCCGCCACCGCCTGGCAGACGAGACAAAAACCGGGTTCGCGGCCGTCCAGCGCCTGGGTGTTGCCAGAGGGATAGCTGACGCGCCCGGAAATCAGCGTCGCGAGGCAGGAGCCACACATACCGCTCCGACAGCCGTAGGGCAGGACCACGCCCTGACGCAAGGCCGCTGCCAGCAGGGTCTCCCCGACCTCGGCCTGAAAATGGATGCCACCGGGTTGCGTCTCGATGTCGAAGGTCATGGCTCGCTGGATCTCATTGACTAGAGAACGGGGTGCGACAAGGACAGGAGGATGGGATCCTCGTCACACGTCAGTGGCGGAAAGATGCGCCCCAGGACCAGGAATTGCAATAAACTTTGGGTAGGAATGGGTCACACCCCCCATTGGTTTTTGGCTACCCAGCCAACACGGAAACACAAGAGGTCGTATCAGCGAGGGTCAGGGTCATGTGGATACTGGGCTGCGGGTACATCGGGCAGCGCTTGGCGCGGCATTATCTGGCGGCGGGAGAGACCCTCACCGCCTTGACGCGCACCCCCTCCAGCCGCCAGGCCCTGAGCGCGGCGGGGATCCCAGCCCTGGCGCGAGATCTGGCTACCGAGCCGCTAAAGGATCTGGCCTGGGCGGGGGAGTCTCTCTTTCATCTGGCCCCCCCACCACCCGAAGGGAACCAGGATGCGCTGACGCGCCACCTGGTCGCGGCCTTTCGCGATACCGGCCATCCACGCCGCCTGGTCTATATGAGCACCACCGGTGTCTATGGCGATTGCGGTGGCGACTGGGTGGACGAATCCCGGCCCCCGGCCCCGGTCGCTCCCCGGGCCCTGCGGCGGTTGGACGCGGAGGAGGTTTTGCGGGCCTGGAGCCAGGAATCCGGCGCTGAGCTGGTGATTCTTCGGGTGGCGGGTATCTATGGCCCCGGCCGGTTGCCCCTGGAACGTATCCGTCAGGGGCTCCCCCTGGCGCGGGAGGAAGACTCGCCCTGGTCGAACCGTATCCACGCCGATGATCTGGTGGCGGCCTGCGTGGCCGCCATGGACCTGGGTACCCCTGGGGCGGTCTATAACGCCTGCGATGGCTACCCCACCACCATGACCGATTACTTTCTGCGGGTCGCCGATGCCGCTGGTCTGCCCCGCCCCGCCTTGCTGCCCCTGAACGAGGCCGCCGGGAAACTTTCTCCTGGCATGATGTCTTATTTGGCTGAGTCCAGGCGCCTGAGCAATCGGCGCTTGCTGGAGGAACTGGGACTGCGGTTACGTTATCCGAACCTCGCTGCGGGCTTGCCCAGTTGCTTCCCCATCGCCCCTGATTCAGGCGATCCTTAAGCAAGCGTCCATTTTCCAGTGCCCGGTTCGCCCCCGGGAGGATTTGCTCAATTCGGATAACTATTGATGGAAGCTTTCGTGGTGGCGCATTTTGCGATGACCATCCGCCCCTCGGGCACTGAAGTGACCTTGAACCGCCGGGAGGGTGGGCAGGCTAGACCTTCCGATCGGGGGGACCGATAATCAAACCTGAGCATTTTTTCCCATCACCGCTCAATTAGCGGTACCCGATCCTTTCCACTCCCACTGAAAACGGAAGTGCAAGAGGTATAAACCAGCCATCGCCGGCAAGCGGACCGCTCCGCCGGACCTATCCAACCAAGAGACCATCCCCATGCGCCTGATGAATCGGAACTTGATGACCACCTTAGCGGTTGCCGGCCTGACCGGACTCCTGTCCCAGTCGGCACTTGCCGTCAGTGAAGAGGATTTCAATTTTGAAAGTACCGAGGACCTGATTCATATCTGCTCGGTCCCCGCCGAGGCGCCCGAGTATGTCGCCGCTTCCCTCGCGTGCACGGCCTTCCTGGAAGCCACCGTCCAGTATCACGATGTCTCCACGGCCCGCAAGTCGGGCAAGGCCCTGGTCTGCATACCCAGTGGCGTCACCGTGGCGGATGTGCGCACCACCTTCCTCGCCTGGGGCGAAAAGAATAAAAGCAACAAAAAAACCATGGCGGAACTGCCGGTCAATGGGGTAATGCGCGCTTTGGTCGCGAAATACCCATGCCAGAAAAAGTAAATTGGCTCACCGATCGGTCCGACCCGCTGACTACGTAATGAATGTCCCTTGGGGCTAACACAGACTCTGGAGATCCGCGTGATTATGAAAAAGACCCTTGCCATTACTCTCCTTGGCCTTTCCGCGCTGACCCTCGCCGGTTGTGGCACCACGACCGGGGAACGCGCCGGTAGCGGCGCCCTCATGGGCGCGGCGGGTGGAGCCCTCATCGGCTCCCTCAGCGCCCAGGCCGGCGCAGGCGCCCTCATCGGTGCCGGCGTCGGTGCCGTCGGTGGCTACCTCTACGACCAGTACCAGAAGGGTAACATCGACTGATGTTGTCATCGCCGGGTCTTTCCGGGAAGACCCGGCCCTTGACGGGCACATGCCGGCCAGCCTTCTTCATCTCCAAGGGTGAAGGGGGATGCCCGTCATTAACAAAGCGTGAGGCGTCTGTTTCCGCTCCCCACCCCAGCGATTACTCCGCGCTCACCTTGGGCGTGACCCCTCGTATTGACGCAAGACGCCGAATAAATTAGGGTTACTATCAGCCTCCAGCCGATCGCTCCCAGGGGTTCAGTCACGGGATACGCCATCCGCCAACCAAGCTCTGGCAGCCTGTCCGGCTGGCCCGCGGAACCTGTCCCTGTCCTCTCGTTCGGCGGCATCCTTCTGGCTCACTTCTACTGCTTTGGCCCTTGCGCTGCTTGGTCCTGGTTTTTGGCCCCTCATCGATTCCCTCGCTATCGCTGGCAGTCCGCCACCGCGGATGTACCGCTATGTCGGCGCCACCGCGCCGAATCCTCCGCCCAGGACTTTTGCATCGGTCCGGGACGGTGACCTGTCGATGCGATGAACCTAGCGCGAGAGAAGACAATGAGGATATACGTTGGAAATTTGCCCTACAGCGTTACCGATGAAGATTTGCGACAGACCTTTTTGGCCTTCGGGAATCTGGCAAATGCCGAGGTGGTTAAGGATAAGTTTTCCGGTCAGTCCAAGGGGTTCGGTTTTGTCGATATGCCGAACTCATCTGAGGCGGAAGCAGCCATTCAGGCTCTCCACGATCAACCCCTCAAAGGTCGTAAACTGACGGTCAACGAGGCCCGGCCACGTCCTGAGCGTCCGTCGCGGCCCAAGCCCTATCGTCAGCAGCCTTGATGCCCACTTAATCCAGTCCCGCCGGGCCACTGAGCCCGGCCTTTGACTTGGCCGGGTAGCTGGTAGTCAGTTCCATGATACCTTTCCGCCGCCGGCGCTATCTGCCCTGTCAGAGGCATATTCAGCGACCATCCTAGCCCCAACCCCCAGCGTCAGGAGCATGGCGCCTTGAACGACCCGTCTAAAAACGCCCCGGGACCCGCGCTGTCGGTAATCATACCCCTTGTGGATGCCGAGAAAGACTTGCCGGCCTTGTGCGATGAGCTTTATCCCTTTCTGGACTCCCTGAACCGCTCCTACGAGGTGGTCTTCGTCGATCAAGGCAGCCGGGATCGCACTCCCACCCTGTTATATCAACAGCACAAGCTATGGCCCGACCTGACCCAGGTCCTGTTGGGGCGCGGCCAGGTCAGCGAAGATGCCGCTGCCTTGGTGGGCCTCAGGGCCTGCCGTGGCAAAGTGGCCATCATCCTGCCCTTACGTTCCGGCAGATCGTCCGAAGTCATCCCCGAAGTCCTTGACCCTCTGGACTTGGGACATGACTTCGTCACTGCTGTCACCTCAAGGGAAGGGATCGCGGCCTGGCGACGGCGACTCCTCGATGCGGAAACCTGGCTCAGAATGCACTTGGCCGGGATCAGGCTCGGTGATCCGGATGGCGGGTTGTATGGTTATGATCGCGCTCTCATCGAGGTATTGACCCGAGCCGGCTCGGGTTCACCACCCGTTCCCGAATTGCTGCCGGCCCTGGCCGTTAGTCTGGCCCAGAATCCGGCAGAGATTCCGGTACCCGCTTTGCCCAAACGGGGCGAAAGATCCCTTTCGGGTCGCATCGATCAGGCCTACCGCCATCTCAGTCTCTTGCTCGGCTCCTCCCGGCTGCCCTTGCGGTTATATGCCGTGCTGTCCCTAGGGCTGGCCGTCCTGGCCATGGCCATGGCCCTGTTGGTGGGACTGTTCGGACTTTTTGTCACGGAGGCCGGGGTCAGCGGGGTACTCCTGGGCCTGTTGCTGGCCGCCCATCTTGCCTTGGGCCTGGGGCTTTTCGCCCTTTATCTCGACCGTATTCCCGGTGGTCTCCAAGGGGACGGCGGTTTTCAACTTAGACTTCACCTAGCTCCAAGCGGTGCTGTAGCAGGGAACGTGAGAGAGGGCTGATCGGCTATTTCGGCGAGTCTTCGGTAAGACGTTTTTTTGCGGCTAACTCAGCCCTGAAACTGGTGATCAGTAGGAAGACGATACCGATACTGATGGCACTGTCGGCGACATTGAAGGCCGGCCAGTGCCAGGTGCCAACATAAAAGTCGATGAAGTCCACCACCCGCCCGGTCTGGACGCGGTCGATGAGGTTGCCGATGGCGCCGCCGATGATCAGGCTGAGGGTGGCGGCGGTGACGCGATCCCCCTTTTCGAGCCGCAACAGCCAGATGGCTAGTACCGTGGTCATGACCAAGGCGAAGCCGGCGAACAGCCAGCGTTGCCAGCCGCCGGCGTTGGCCAGGAAGCTGAAGGCGGCTCCCTCGTTATACATGAGGGTGAGGTTCAGCAGGGGCATGAGGGGCACGGACTGGAAGGGTAGCAGCAGGGCCTCGGCCAGCCACTTGGTAGCCTGATCAAGGATGACGATCAACAGCGAGAGCCAGAGCCAGCGGGCCATGGCGGGGTTGGTTATGAGCTGCATGGGTGAAGAAGCTTCTCAGGCAAAACGCCGCTTCTCCCCAGCCCCGGCTACATTGTCGATGCACCGCCCGCAGAGTTCCGGGTGCGCTGGATCGGCGCCCACGTCGGGCCGCAGGTGCCAGCAGCGCACGCACTTGGGGTGGGCCGACTTACGCACCCGCACCGCCAGGCCCGCCAGTTCCGTGTCCTGGGCCTCGGGGGGGCGGTCCGCCAAGGGGTGGACCGGGGCGGCGGAGGTGATGAGGGCGAAGCGCAGTTCGTCCCCCAGGCGGCCCAGGGTCGCGGCCAGCTCCGGGGCGGCGTAGAGGTCGAGCTCGGCGTCCAGGCCCGAGCCGATGAGGCTAGTCTGGCGCGCCGCCTCCAGGGGTTTGGCCACCGCCAGTCGCACCGCCAGCACCTGCTCCCAGAAGGCGCGATCGAGAGAGTCCGCCGCGTCCAAGGCGAACAGGCCCTGGTACCAGGAGGCCAGGAAGACCGACGGCTCCCGCTCCCCCGGCAGGTAGCGCCAGATCTCGTCGGCGGTGAAGCTGAGGATGGGCGCCAGCCAGCGCACCATGGCCTCGGCGATGTGGTACATGGCGGTCTGGCAGGAGCGCCGCGGCAGGCCCTCGGTGGGGGTGGTGTACTGGCGGTCCTTGATGACGTCCAGGTAGAAGCCGCCCAGGTCGACCACGCAGAAGTTGTGGATCTTCTGATAGATCAGATGGAACTGGTAGTCGCGGTAGGCGGCGAAGATCTCCTCCTGGAGCTGCCAGGCGCGGTCCACCGCCCAGCGGTCGAGTTCGATCATGTCCGCCGGGGCGACGCGGTTGACCGCCGGGTCGAAGCCGTTGAGGTTGGCGAGCAGGAAGCGTGCCGTGTTGCGGATGCGCCGGTAGGCGTCGGCGGTGCGCTTGAGGATCTCGTCGGAGACGCTCATCTCGCCGCGATAGTCGGTGGCGGCCACCCAAAGACGGATGATGTCGGCGCCCAGGGTTTTCATCACGTCCTGCGGGCTGACCACGTTGCCCTTGGACTTGGACATCTTCTCGCCCTTGGCGTCCACCGTGAAGCCATGGGTAAGAACGCCCCGGTAGGGCGCGCGGTCGTACATGGCTACCGAGGTCAGCAGGGACGATTGGAACCAGCCGCGGTGCTGGTCGGAGCCCTCCAGATAGAGGTCCGCCGGGGAATGCAGCCCTGCCCGTTGTTCCAGACAGCAGGCGTGGGTGACGCCGGAGTCGAACCAGACGTCCAGGGTGTCGTGGACCTTTTCGTATTCCGCGGCCCCGGCGACGCCGACCAGGTCCGCCGCGTCCAGGGCGAACCAGGCTTCGACGCCCTGGGCCTCCACCCTGCGGGCGACCGCCTCGATCAGCTCCGGGGTGCGTGGGTGCAGCTCACCCGTCTCCTTGTGGACCAGCAGGGGGATGGGCACGCCCCAGGTGCGCTGGCGCGAGATGCACCAGTCAGGGCGGTTGCGCATCATGGCCTCGATGCGCGACTGGCCCCAGTCCGGGGTCCAGGTAACGCGCTCGATCTCGCGCAGGGCGGCCTCCCGCAACCCCTGCTTCTCCATGCCGATGAACCACTGGGGGGTGGCGCGGAAGATGATGGGGGTCTTGTGGCGCCAGCAGTGGGGGTAGCTGTGGCTGAAGCGCGAGGCCTGGATGAGGGCGCCACGGGCCTTGAGGGTGTCCACCACCTTGTCGTTGGCGGTGAAGACGTGCTCCCCGGCGAAGAGGGGCGTGTCGGGCAGGAAACGGCCGTCCCCGCCCACCGGGTTGTCCACCGGCAGGCCGTAGCGGTTGCCGACGAGATAGTCCTCCAGGCCATGGCCGGGGGCGGTATGGACGGCGCCGGTGCCGGCGTCCAGGGTGACGTGCTCGCCGAGGATGATCGGCACCTCCCGGTCATAGAAGGGGTGCTGGAGCTTGAGCCCCTCGAAGGCGTGGCCCTGGCCATAGGCGAGGACGCGGTAGCGGTCGATGCCCCAGCGGTCCAGGGTGTCGCGCATCAGGCCCTCGGCCAGGATCAGGCGCTCGCGCCCATGGTCGCCGTCGGTCTGGATAAGGACGTACTCCAGCTCGGGGTTGAAGGCCACCGCCTGATTGGCGGGCAGGGTCCAGGGGGTGGTGGTCCAGATGACCACCGACAGGGGTCCCTCGCCGCGGCCGTTGGGCACCGAGTGGCAGCGGGTGAAGAGGGCCTCCTCGTCCAGGACCGGGAAGCGCACGTCGATGGAGATGGACTCCTTGTCGGCGTACTCCACCTCCGCCTCCGCCAGGGCCGAGCCGCAGTCGATGCACCAGTGCACCGGCTTGTAGCCCTTGTGGACATGGCCGTTGGCCAGGATGACCCCGAGGGCGCGGATGATGTTGGCCTCGAAGGCGAAGTCCATGGTCAGGTAGGGATTCGCCCAATCCCCCAGCACCCCCAGGCGCTTGAAGTCGCGGCGCTGGCCGTCCACCTGGCGGGCGGCATAGGCGCGGCAGGCCTGGCGGAAGGCGGCGGCGCTGATCTTGGCGCCGGGCTTGCCCTCCTTCTTTTCCACCTGGAGCTCGATGGGCAGGCCATGGCAATCCCAGCCCGGCACATAGGGGGCATCCAGGCCATCCAGGGTGCGGGACTTGAGGATGATGTCCTTGAGGACCTTGTTGACGGCGTGGCCGATGTGGATGTCGCCATTGGCGTAGGGGGGGCCGTCGTGGAGGATGAATTGGTCCGCCCCGGCGCGGGCGGCGCGGATCTGGCCGTAGAGGTCCATGGCCTCCCAGTGGGCGAGCAACTCCGGTTCCCGCTGGGCCAGGTTGGCCTTCATGGGGAAGCCGGT
>SBFV01000193.1 GCA_006227775.1 Gammaproteobacteria bacterium
GGCGGTTTCAATCCCATGAACATGATGAACAAGATGCCCAACCCCATGAACATGTTCGGGGGCGGTAAAGATAATCAATAGCGGAGATATCAAGGGCCCAGGATTGAAAAGTCCTGGGCTGGGGCGAAGTCTCGCGCCCAAACCCAATCCCGGCTGCGTTTCCCCAGTGGCCTTTACCTGCCGCGCTATCCTGTGCTTCCGGGTGACGGGGTAGGGCGGGGAGTGGGATAGTCTCTCGTCGCCTTTCCCGGTGCGTCCCTGGCGCACGGGCCGCAATTAGCCATTCGTTATGAATACCCGCAACTGCCAGCCATGCACGGCCTGTTGTGACGGCTGGGTGAGAATGACCATCCAAGGCGTCCCGGTCTATCCGGGCCGCCCCTGCCCCCACAGCACCCGCCGGGGTTGCGACGACTATGCCAATCGACCGGTCGACCCCTGCGTCAACTTTGCCTGCGGCTGGATCATCGACCGCAGCCCCCTCCCGGATTGGATGAAGCCGGACAATGCCCGGGTGATCGTTCTCTTCAGCAAGTTCCTCTGGCAGGGCGCGCCGGTCGATCTGGCCGTGCCAGTGGGTCGGCGCATCCCGCCCCGTTCCCTGACCTGGTTGCGCCATTTCGCGGAGGAACGACGCCGCCCGCTGATTCACACCGAGCAGGTCATGGAGGAGGGACGGTTCCAGGAGCAGCAACGGTGGTTCGGTCATGGCCCTGAGGCCTTCCAGCGGGACCTGGTGCGTTGGCAGGGCCAAGGCCGCTCCCTCTGGTCCTGAGCTGCCGGGCGGTAACGAACGATGTGGTGGCAAAGCCTGAGTGGATTGCTGGGCCTCTTCCTGCTGACCTGGTTGTTCAGCGAGAACCGCCGGGCGGTGCGCCCTGGCCCCGCGCTGGTTGCCCTGGGGATGCAGATCCTGATCGCCTTCGTGCTCCTGGAGGTCCCGGTGTTCCGCCACTTTTTCCTGGCGCTGAACGAATTGGTGACCAGCCTGGAGGCGGCGACGCGGGCCGGTACCCGCTTCGTCTTCGGCTACCTGGGGGGCGGCGAGGTCCCCTTCGCGGTCAAACCCGAGGGCAGTACCTTCGTCTTCGCCCTCCAGGCCCTGCCCATGGTGCTGGTGGTCAGCGCCCTCTCGGCCCTGCTCTTCTACTGGCGGGTGCTGCCCTGGGTGGTGCGGGCTTTCGCCTGGGTGCTGCGCAAGACCCTGGGTCTGGGTGGTCCGGCCGGGGTAGGCGTGGCGGCCAATATCTTTCTCGGCCACATCGAGTCGCCCCTGCTGATCAAGCCCTACCTCCAGCGGGTCTCGCGCGGTGACCTCTTCCTGATCATGACCGCGGGCATGGCCACGGTGGCCGGGACCGTGATGGTCGTCTATGCCAGTCTTCTGGCGACGGTCATCCCCGATGCCCTGGGCCAGCTCCTAACCGCCTCGATCATCAGCGCCCCCGCCGCCGTCATGGTGGCGCGCATTATGATCCCGGCCAGCGCCGATGCCGAGGATGAGGTGCATTGGGAGCCACCCCGGCTGGCCAGCAGCAGCCTGGATGCCGTTGCCCGGGGCACCATCGACGGCGTCGGGCTCTTGGTCAACATCGTCGCCATGCTGCTGGTGCTGGTGGCCCTGGTGGCCCTGGTCAACCAGTTCTTGGGCCTGCTTCCCCACCTGGGTGGGCCGGCGCTGAGCCTGGAACGTCTGCTGGGCTGGGTCATGGCCCCCCTGACCTGGCTCATGGGCATCCCGGCCGGGGAAACGGTGACGGCCGGGGCCCTCATGGGTGTCAAGACCATCCTCAACGAATTTCTGGCCTATCTGCAACTGGCGGCCCTGCCCGCGGATGCCCTGAGCGAGCGTTCCCGACTGATCATGACCTACGCCCTGTGCGGTTTTGCCAACCTCGGCAGCCTGGGCATCCTCATCGGGGGTATGGGGGCCATGGCCCCCGAGCGCCGGGCCGAGATCACCGCCCTGGGCCCCCGGTCCATCGTCGCCGGCACGCTGGCCGCCGCCTTCACCGGCGCCGTGGCCGGGCTGGTCAGCCTCATCCCCAACTGACGGGTCCAGGTGATTCCTGATCCAGGCGAGCGACCGGTTGGTTCCGGGCCCAGGACAAGCTGAAAAGCGCATCGGGATGGGGCATACCCGAGCGGTGCCTGCCATGGGCGGCGTGCCCCTCACTTCATTTTCCATCCTCAGGAGGTCTCATGAGCGAGCGTTACGAGGTTCTGTTTCCCGGCGGTAAGCGGATCGATGTCCGGATCGGCGACTTCGTCATCCCTACCGATCAGTCCGTCAAACGGGGCGGTGAGGCCAGCGCCCCGGAGCCCTTTGATCTCTTCCTGAGTTCCATGGCCGCCTGCGCCGGCATCTTTGCCTTGAATTTCTGTACCTCCCGTGACCTGCCAACCGCGGGCCTGGGGCTGAGCATGGACTGGGCGGTGGACCCGACCAACCCGGCCATTGCCAGCGTGCGCTATCTGCTGCGCCTGCCGGAGGGCTTTCCGGACAAGTACCGTAGCAGCATCATCAAGGCCATCGACCTGTGCGCGGTCAAGAAGTACGTCCAGAACGCCCCCAGCTTCCAGATCGATATCGTCGAATAAAGGTTACCGGCTCCACGTGCCTTGGGCGGGGATAGGGTATCGCCCATCTGGTCACCCTCCCGGAACGGGTGTTCCGGGAGGGCGGCGGCTTGGCGCGCGTCCCATTACTGGCAGGCCTCGCATTCCGGATCAAGGAGCGAGCAGGCCTTGGGCGGGGTAGGGATGAAGGTGCAGATCTCGTCGACCTCAGCAATGGCCTGACCGTTGAGCCGATTCTGGCGTTGATCGTTGCCCCGGCCGTGGAGCGGTTCACTGAACTGGCCGTTAATCCGCCCGTTTTTCTGGCCGTTGAGCTGGCCATTTATCTGGCCGGCGAGGTGAGTGAGCACTTGGCTGGCGACCTGGATGCCGGCGACGGGACCGGGGCGCTGGCCCTTGCCGGGATCGGCCATGGTCGATTTCTCGACATGGCTGGCGCCCATGGAGCGTAGGTAATAGGTGGTCTTGAGCCCCCGCACCCAGGCCAGCTTGTAGAGGTTGTCCAGCTTCTTCCCGTTGGGCTCCTTCAGGTAGAGATTGAGGCTCTGGGCCTGGTCGAGCCATTTCTGGCGGCGGCTGCCGGCCTCCACCAACCAACGGGGGTCGATCTCGAAGGCGGTGGCGTAGAGGTCTTTGATCTCCTGGGGGATGCGCTCGATGGGCTGGACCGAGCCGTCGAAGTACTTGAGGTCGTTGACCATGACCGGGTCCCACAGGCCCAGGGCCTTGAGGTCGCGCACCAGGTAGGGATTGACCACGGTGAACTCGCCCGACAGGTTCGATTTCAC
>SBFV01000332.1 GCA_006227775.1 Gammaproteobacteria bacterium
TCCCACTACCCCTCTCGACGGCCTGTTCGCGGCCGCCCTGGCCTGTCTGCGCGAGCGCGACCCCGAGGGCAAGCGGCGGGCGACGCGGCAGGCCGCGGCGTACTGGCGCGCCGGGCGCCTGGCGTTGGATGAGTCCTGCCCCGTCGATCCCCTGACGGAGCCCGGTCGGCCCGCGCGCCCGGAACTGGTCCACCCCCGCGACCTGGCCAAGCGCTCCGCCCGCGCCAGCAAGGGTGGTGGCAAGGGGCGGGCGGCCCTCATCCATGCCGTGGCCCACATCGAGTTCAACGCCATCAACCTGGCCTGGGACGCCGTCCAGCGCTTTCGTGGTATGCCCCGGGCCTATTACGACGACTGGGTGCGGGTCGCGGACGAGGAGGCCCTGCATTTCGGCCTGATGCGTGACCGGCTCCGCGCCCTGGGTTACGACTATGGCGACTTTCCCGCCCATGACGGCCTCTGGTCCATGGCCCAGCGCACCGCCGCTGACCCCCTGGAGCGCATGGCCCTGGTCCCGCGGGTCATGGAGGCCCGGGGCCTGGATGTCACGCCCGGCATGATGGCCCGCTTCCGGGAAGCCGGGGATGAGGAGACGGCGGCCTGCCTGGCGGTCATCCTCCGCGACGAGGTCGGTCACGTGGCCGCCGGTACCCGCTGGTTCCGCTCCCTTTGCGCTGAAAGGGGGCTGGACCCGGAGACCCGTTACTTCGAGTTGCTAAGCGCGCATCTCGGCGAGAGCATCCGCTGCCCACTCAACCTGGACGACCGGCGCCAGGCTGGCTTTACCGAGACTGAACTGGAACGGCTCCGAGCCCTTTGCCATCGAACCGTGCCGGCTTAGCCGGCACAGGGAACGGTTCCCAACGCCAGTCGCTTCCAGCCCCCGGGACTGACCAGCAGCGCCTCACCCTGACCCTCGCGCCACTCCGCCAGGACCAGGCGGTGGGCGGGCTGGCCATCCAGGGACAGGGCATGATCCCCTGGCCGATGGGTGTGGCCATGGATTAGCCGGCGGGCGCCCTGGCGCCGCAAGGCTTCGAGGACGGCGTCCGGATTGACGTCCATGATCGTCAGGGACTTGCCGGCGATGGCCGCCATGCTGCGCCGTCGGTAATCCTGGGCCAGGGCCCGGCGCCGCTCCAGCCGCCGCCACAAAAAGAGCCGTGTGACGATCGGATTGCGAATGACGCGGCGAAAGCGCTGGTAGGCCCGGTCGTCGGTGCACAGCAGATCGCCGTGCATCAGCAGGGTCGGGGTCCCGTAGAGGTCGATGCGGGTCGGATCGGTCAGTAGCTCGCAGCCGGTATCTGCCAGAAAGCGACGGCCGAGGAGAAAGTCCCGGTTGCCGGGCAGGATGGCGCAGCGGGTACCGCTGGCGGTCAGGTCCCGCAGGGCGGTGCGGATGGCGGGGTAGGGGGGCTCGTCATCGTCGTCGCCAATCCAGGCATCGAAGAGGTCGCCCAGGATGTAGAGGCTCTCGGCCTCCCGGGCCTGTCGGCCCAGGAAGTCGAGGAAGAGGGCCACCGTCGCCGGCCGTTCCGGTGCCAGATGGAGGTCCGAAATGAAGAGGCTTGCGGGCATTAGGCGAGCATGCTTGGTGGGGTCGGGGCTTACGGCATGGATGACCGGGTCCGATGACCGCGTGCCGCGGTCGGTCTGTCAGCAGCCACCCAGGCAGGTACTGCGGCCACCCCGGTCAAGGACCGCCGGCAAGCCCGAACGGGCGGGCATGGCCGCGGCATCGCGCTGGCGCCATTCGACCGCAGCGGGGATTGGCTATTCCACCACGACGGCCTTTTCGATCACCACGTCCTCCACCGGCACATCCTGGTGGCCCTGACGATTGCCCGTCTTCACCCCCTTGATCTTGTTGACCACGTCCATGCCCTCGGTGACCTTGCCGAAGACGCAGTAGCCCCAGCCGTCCTGACCGGGATAGTCCAGGAAGCCATTGTCGGCGACGTTGATGAAGAACTGGGCGCTGGCGGAATGGGGGTCCATGGTCCGCGCCATGGCGATGGTGCCGGCCTCGTTCTTGAGGCCGTTCTTGGCTTCGTTGGGGATGGATTCGCGGGTCGGCTTCTGCCTGAAGCGTGTGTCCATGCCACCGCCCTGGATCATGAAGCCATTGATGACGCGGTGGAAAATAGTGCCGTCATAATGACCGTCACGGACGTAATCCTCGAAGTTTTTGGCGGTGATCGGGGCCTTGTCGTAGTCGAGTTCGATGGCGATATCGCCGTGAGTGGTGGTGAGCCTGATCATGAAAGCAATCTCTGGTTAGCGAGGCTAAAGGAATGAAGGAGTGTCATTTGGCGCCGGCTCAGCCGTCGCCGCGGCTGGCCTTCTCGATCACGATGGTCTCCAGAGGCACGTCCTTGGGGAACATGCCCTTGGCCCCGGTGGGGGTCGTGGCGATGGCATCCACCACGCTCATGCCGTCCGTGACCCGGCCAAAGACGGCGTAGCCCCAACCTCGCGGGTTCTTGTCGCTGTGGTCGAGGAAGGCATTGTCCTTGTGATTGATGAAGAACTGGGACGTGGCCGAATGGGGGTCGTTGGTGCGGGCCATGGCCAGGGTGCCGCGCTCGTTCTTCAGGCCATTATCGGCCTCGTTGGGAATGGGGGCGCGCGTCGCCTTTTTCTCCAGGTCGGCGGTGAACCCACCCCCCTGGATCATGAAGTCCGGAATCACGCGGTGGAAGATGGTGCCGTCATAGAAGCCGGCATCCACGTAGGCCAGAAAGTTCGCGACCGATTGGGGGGCCTGGTCTGGATAGAGTTCGATGACGATGAGGCCCTTGTTGGTCTGCAAGTTGACCTGGGGATTGGCCGCCAGGACGGTCCCGGCGAGGGTCAGGGTCAAGAGGGTAAGGCCAGCGAGCAAAAATCTCCGCATGTAAGGTACTCCTGGTGGGATGGAAGGGAGGGGGGATACCGCAGCATGAAATGAACCCGCATGGTAAGGGCTGGGAGGGCGCGGGGAAACCCCTTGCGGAGGATTGGCCTCTCTCGGTTTCCGCCCGGGGGCGGCTCTGCTACCATCCTCGGCGGATTGCCTGGCTCTGACTTTCATGCGCGCTTGCATGAGCATTCTCGCCACACCCCTACTCCGGTCCGCATCCCCATGCTCCAGATCTACAACAGCCTGACCCGCCGCAAGGCCGATTTCGTCCCCCTGGAACCCGGTAAGGTCCGCATGTACGTCTGTGGCATGACGGTCTACGACCTCTGTCATCTGGGGCATGCCCGGGTGATGGTGGTGTTTGACGTGGTCTACCGCTACCTGCGGCACCTGGGCTACGACGTGACCTATGTGCGCAACATCACCGACATCGACGACAAGATCATCAACCG
>SBFV01000310.1 GCA_006227775.1 Gammaproteobacteria bacterium
TGGGTAAATTCGCCCCTCTTCGGCCTTTACCCCTCACGGATCTCAAAATCGTGGGTGATCTTGGCGGTGGCCCCGAGCATGATGGAGGCGGAACAGTATTTCTCGGCACTGAGGGCGATGGCGCGCTCCACGTGCCTCGCGCTGAGATTCCTGCCGCTGAGGATGAAGTGGACGTGGATACGGGTGAAGACCTTGGGGTCCTCCGCCGCCCGCTCCGCCTCCAGTTCCACTTCGCAGGCGGAAACCTCCTGGCGGGCCTTGCGCAGGATCGTCAGGACGTCGAACTCCGTACAGCCCCCCATGCCCAGCAGGAGCAGCTCCATGGGCCGGGGGCCGAGATTGCGGCCGCCGAAATCCGGTGGGCCGTCCATCACCAGGGCATGGCCGCTGGGTGACTCGCCGACCATGGTCACGCCATCCAGCCATTTGACGCGCGCCTTCATCTGGATACCTCGCTGTATTCATTCCCCAATCAATTTTCGCGATTCCGGTGGAGGTGGAAGGCGGATCAGCCTTGGCCAAAGAACAGCCGCGCCAGGGCCTCCCCGGGGTCCGGGGCGCGCATGAAGGCCTCGCCCACCAGGAAGGCGTGGACGCCGTGGGCCCGCATCAGGGCCACATCGTCCGTATCCAGGATGCCGCTCTCGGTGACCAGCAGCCGATCGGGGGGGATGGCGTCAAGCAGGCCCAGGGTGGTGTCCAGACTGACCTCGAAACTGCGCAGATCCCGGTTATTGATGCCGATCAGCCGTCCCGGCAGGGTCAGGGTCCGCTCCAGCTCGGCCCGGTCGTGGACCTCGGTCAGTACGTCCATCCCCAGTTCCAGGGCCTGGGCATTCAGCTCCCGCAACTGGGCGTCGTCCAGACAGGCGGCGATGAGGAGGATACAGTCCGCCCCCAGCACGCGCGCCTCCAGGACCTGATAGGGATCGAGGATGAAGTCCTTGCGGATCACCGGCAGACGGCAGGCGGAGCGGGCTTCCCGCAGGTAGGCATCGCAGCCCTGGAAGAAGTCCTGATCGGTGAGAACGGACAAACAGGCCGCCCCACCCCGCTCGTAGCCGCGGGCGATTTCCGCCGGGCGGAAGTCCTCGCGCAGCACGCCCTTGCTCGGCGACGCCTTCTTGATCTCGGCGATTACCGCCGGCTGACCGGCGGCGACCCTGGCCAGCAAGGCAGCGGCGAAGCCCCGTGGCGCCAGCCCCTCCTGGACCGAACGCAAGTCCGCCTCCAGCACCGGGTAGGGTCGGCGCTGGCGACGCTCGGCCACTTCGGCCACCTTGCGCTCCATGATCTTCCGCAGGATATCGGGGATCCCGGCCATTGTCATCGCGGCTCCGCCTCGCAGGCTGTGAGCAAATCTCTTTGGGTTGGATCTGGAAAGCTTTCAATAACAGTCAGACAGCTTGTCTGCGGCGGTGAAGAAAGGGTGTTTCCTCACCAGCGCTCAGGCAAAGCTCTGACTCAGAGCCACTAGCCGGTCGAAGCGCCGTCGCGCCTCGCCGCTGTCGATGGCCGCCGCCGCCCAGCGCACCCCCTCCGCCAGACTCGGGGTGATGCCAGAGACGTAGATGGCCGCGCCGGCATTAAGCAGCACGATGTCCCGGGCCGGGCCGGCATGTCCATCCAGCACCCCCGTCATCAGGGCCAGGCTGTCCGCGGGACCGGCCACCCGGATAGCGTCCAGGGACGCACGCGTCAGGCCATAATCCTCCGGGCGCAGGCTGAACCGATGGATCTCCCCCTCCTTGAGCTCCGCCACCTCGGTAATGTCACCAATACTGATCTCGTCCAGACCATCGCGGGAATGGACCACCAGAACATGGCGACTACCGAGACGCTGCAAGACCTCCGCCAACGGCAGCAGCAGGTCTTCGCTGAAAACGCCGAGGACCTGGTTGGGGACCCCGGCGGGATTGGTCAGCGGGCCCAGGATATTGAAGAGAGTGCGCGCGCCCAACTCCCGGCGGGGGCCGATGGCATGCCTCATGGCGCTGTGATGCCCAGGGGCGAACATGAAGCCGACACCCACCTCATGCACGCAGCGTGAGACCTGCTCCGGCGTCAGGTCCAGCCGTACCCCCGCCGCCTCCAGGACATCGGCGCTACCGGAGTGGCTGGAGACGGAGCGATTGCCGTGTTTGGCGACGTGACAGCCCGCCGCCGCCGCCACGAACATGCTGGCGGTGGAGACGTTGAAGGTGCCCGAGGCATCACCACCGGTGCCGACGATGTCCACCGCTCCACTGGCCCCCTTTTTTCCCGCTCCCCCGGGCGGGAGATCCAGGGTGCCGTCCACGATATCCACCGCGTCTCCCAGATCGCTCACATCCACCTGCGTGGCCAGTTCTCGCATTACGGTCGCGGCGGCGGCAATCTCCGTCACCGTCTCGCCCTTCATGCGCAGGGCAATGAGAAAACCCGCGATCTGGGCCGGGGTGGCCCCACCCGTCATGATCAGCCGCATGGCCGCCGTCATCTCCTCGCTGGTCAGATCGTGACGCTCGACGACCTTGGCGATGGCCTCTTTGATATCCACAATGTTCATCCTCCTAGTGTTGACCCTGGGCCTTGGCGGGGAGCGAGGCCCGGTCTGGTCTTAGTGATGATGAGGGGGGAACGTGCCCCTCAGCGGTCTTCAAGGAAATTTCGCAGCAACTCATGACCCTGGCGGGTCAGGATGGATTCCGGATGGAACTGCACCCCCTGCAGCGGAAATTCCCGGTGGCGCAGCCCCATGATCTCGTCGCGCTCGCCCGCGGGGGTGCAGGTCCAAGCCGTGATCTCCAGACAGGCCGGCAGGCTGGTCTCCTCCACCACCAGCGAGTGGTAGCGCGTCGCCTGAAAAGGCCGGTCGAGGCCGGAAAAAACTCCCGTGTCGGCATGATAGATGGGTGAGGTCTTGCCGTGCATAACCTGGCGGGCCCTGACGATATGGCCGCCGAAGGCCTGACCGATGGACTGATGGCCCAGGCAAACGCCGAGAATGGGCACCCGCCCGGCGAATTCCTGGATCAGAGGGACCGAGATTCCCGCCTCCAGGGGCGTACAGGGGCCCGGCGAGACGACGATCCGCTCCGGCCCCAGGGCCGCCACCCCCGCCAGATCGATCTCGTCGTTCCGGAAGACTCGCACCTCCACGCCCAACTCGCCCAGGTACTGGACCAGGTTGTAGGTGAAGGAATCGTAATTGTCGATCATCAGGAGCATGGCGCGACTCGGTTCCCGCAGATGTTCATTAGCAATGCCGACGGCCAATGATTATACCTGAGACCCTTGCGCTTTCGGGTGCTTAGGGAGGAGGGTCGGGTAGTGCCTGGCGGGGGTGTCGACAGCAGGGATGCTGTCGTC
>SBFV01000406.1 GCA_006227775.1 Gammaproteobacteria bacterium
CGTGTCTCAGTCCCAGTGTGGCTGATCATCCTCTCAGACCAGCTACCGATCGTGGCCTTGGTAGGCCTTTACCCTACCAACTAGCTAATCGGACGTGGGCTCATCCTGGAGTGCGAGCTTACCTGTAGAGGCCCGCTTTCTCCCGTAGGACGTATGCGGTATTAGCCCGAGTTTCCCCGGGTTGTCCCCCGCTCCAGGGTAGATTCCCACGCGTTACTCACCCGTCCGCCACTCTACTCGGGCCGAAGCCCTTTCGCGTTCGACTTGCATGTGTTAAGCATGCCGCCAGCGTTCAATCTGAGCCAGGATCAAACTCTTCAGTTCTATGACGTGGTCACGTCAAAACGTGACGATCCTTTGCTCGACGGTTCTTCACTGCTGAAGGTCGCCGTCGTGGTACCTGTCACCAGGCCCAACGAAGCGCCCACACAAGTTATCCGAACAGTTTGTTAATGAGCGGCGCCGCCCCCCACCGGGGCCAGTGGCGCTTCCCGTCAGGGAAGACCGGCTATTCTACCGACTTCGCGTCCGCTGTCAACTGCCAGTGCAGCCCGCGCCTGGCCGCCGCCACGCCCTGGCCACGAACACGCCCTCCCCGCCAGAGCGGCCCAAGGAGCCCTCCCGGCGAAGCCGCGCATTCCAGCGCCCGATGCCACTCGGGCAAGGGGATGTACCTTGGGCGGTGGCTCAGGGTCCTAAAGCACCCCCTCCTGGGAGCCGCGAGTGATCTTGAGACGGGCGAATCGGCGCTTGCCAATCTGAACAAGATGTACCGCACCTACGGGTAGAGTCAGATTCTTGTCCTCGATCGGCTCACCGTCCACACGAAGCCCTCTTTGGTCGATCAACCGCAAGGCTTCGGACGTACTTTTGACCAGACCGGCCAATTTGAGGAGATTGCCGATGGCCAACCCCCCTTTATCGCCAACGATTTCCATCTCGGGGATGTCCGCGGGCAAGGCGCCCTGCTGGAAGCGGGAGATAAAGTTCTCCTTAGCCCGAACCGCCGCCATCTGTCCATGGAAACGGGCCACCATCTCCTCACCGAGGCGGAACTTGATGTCACGGGGATTAACCCCCTCATTAACCGAGCGGCGCCAACGGCCAATCTCCTGCAAGGGGACGTCACTCAATAACTCGAGGTAACGCCACATAAGTTCGTCGGAGATCGACATGAGCTTGCCAAACATCTGGTCGGGGGGCTCGGCTATACCAATGTAATTTCCAAGCGATTTGGACATCTTTTGGATGCCGTCTAGACCTTCCAGGATGGGCATCGTGATGACCACTTGGGGTTCCTGGCCATAGGCCGCCTGTAGTTGTCGCCCTACCAGTAAATTGAACTTTTGATCGGTGCCACCCAGTTCCACGTCCGCCCGCAAGGCTACCGAATCGTAACCTTGTACCAAGGGGTAGAGGAACTCGTGAATGGCGATGGGTTGTCCAGATTTGAAACGTTGGGAGAAATCATCCCGCTCCAGCATGCGAGCCACGGTATGGCGGGCCGCCAACTGGATCAGGTCCGAGGCTTGCATTTCCCCCATCCAGCTGGAGTTGAACACCACCTGGGTTCGGTCCGGGCTGAGCATGGAAAAAATCTGCTCTTGATAGGTGCGTGCATTAGCCATCACTTCCTCGCGACTCAGAGGCTTGCGGGTAGCGCTCTTACCGGTGGGATCACCGATCATGCCGGTGAAGTCGCCGATGAGGAAAAGAATCTCATGCCCAAGTTGCTGAAATTGGCGCATCTTGTTGATGAGGACCGTATGCCCTAAATGCAGATCAGGCGCTGTCGGGTCGAAGCCGGTCTTGATCCGCAGGGGACGCCCCTCGTTCAGCTTTGTCCGCAGGGCATCCTCCACGAGGATTTCTTCCGTACCCCTCACCAGGATGCGCATGGCCTCATCAACAGCAATCATGGACAGGAACTCCAAAGGGAAAAAAAGGAGAATGATAATCCAAAGCAGCTCCCACAGGCCCGCGGGGAAGTGATGCCGTTATCGGAATGGGAAAAGTGATTCCCAGGACGAGACAATCAGCGTTAGACTATGACCGCTGATTTTTATGTGTTTTTGCATAGAGGACCGGCGCAGGCATGTACGATTTCAAATATCGCCAGGTGGAGGCTAACTCCAGGCAGCGCAGGTACAAACTCCTAATACCTGTTTTTATGGTGTTCCTGGTCGCCCTTGCACTGGGCCTCGCACTTTCCTATGTCCCTGACTGGCTCGGGAGAAAAATACCGGGGGGGGGAGAACAAGGGGAGCGGAATGTCATCCCTTTGGTCCTGCCCCCCCGCCCAAACCCGGGAGAAAACTGAGGGTCAGCACCTCCGGCCTCACCCGCAAGAATTCAGCGGAGGCCAAGGCTGTATTGGGAGTTACTGCTGGTGTGTCGAATCCAGGCCCCTGTCCCATCAGGCCGAAAAGGAAGAACCACATCCGCAGGTCGTGGTGGCGTTGGGATTGCGGATAACAAACTGGGCACCCTGTAGACCTTCGGTATAGTCAATCTCAGCCCCCATGAGGTATTGCATGCTCATGGGATCAACAACCAATTTCACGCCATCGGTGACGACCTCGGTATCACCGTCCTGCAGCACCTCCTCGAAGGTGAATCCGTACTGGAAGCCTGAACATCCACCGCCCTGAATGTAGACACGAAGCATGAGGCTAGGATTACCTTCCTCGGAGATGAGATCCGCAACCTTTGCAGCGGCCGCAGAGGTGAAAATCAAGGGGGCTTCGGTGGCGATAGCGGTGGCCATGGATTCATGCCTCATGATGTCTTGAAGGGGTTATTAGGGCTAAAGTGTGCTTTTCAGCGCCAATATTCAAGGTAGGTTGTGGGCGAGAGGTTGAACATCCCTCTGACCCATATCTTCTATGCCAGGTAACTCAGAAGGGACCTGACCGGACTCCAACGGCACCAATCCTCCCAGAATCTGGGCGCCATCATCCATTGTCAGGGCACCGTAGTAGAGAGTGCCAAAAATGCGGGCACCCGCCGCCAGCAGAGCGTGTTCGCTAGCGTGAACATCTCCCTCGACCCGGCCATCGAGCACCACATAGGGCGACTCCAGGTTGCCCTCGATCACGCCGGTCGCGGACAGAGTGACGGCTGACTCACCAGTTGGCGCAATCCCCGCAATGACGTTGCCCCGAATGGTGCCATCGATATGCAGTCCGCCAATGAAGCTGAGATCTCCCTCGATTCGTGTTCCTTTTCCAACAAGGGTGTCGTAGGGTGGAAAATGGAAATTCTTTGTTTTGCCCATCCTCAGCCTCCAGGCTCCGCCTCCGCTGGCGCTTCAGGATGAGATTCGGGCATAGCAGGCCAAGGAAAAGATTCACTGGTGGGGATCAGCATCTTGCTTATGGGCTGGATGTCGATCACGACGGCATCAGGATCAAGGTCCGCAGGCACCTTAATTTTTCCATCAATCTGCTGAAAATGCTTGAATTTCAAATCAACGGAGCCTGGCCCTGAATCCGGCAAGCGATCGAGCGCCAGGTTCACGGCTTTTTCCTTACGCTTGCCAACCAATTTGATCGCCGCCTTGGCTTGGGATTCCGGATAATCCGGGATCAACTGTCTGACGGTGAAATGGTATTCGAATAGCCCATCTTCCCCGGCAGCACCCAGGGAAAAATCCTGAATCCTCAGGATGCCTCCTCCTCCCTGCCGAATAAGACGTTTGATTGCCGCGAGGTCCTTTTCCAGGACCAATCGCCCTTCCTGCTCCTTCTTCAGGCCCTCCTGGGCGGAAAGCAAGGTCTCCTGATCGAGACGCTGACTACGTTCCAGGGCTGCCTTATCGGCCCTCAGGGCGCTCAGTTGAGCGTTCAGGTCGAGGTTTTCACGCATCAGGGAGTCGGCGAGCACGGTCAGGGGTCTAGCCTCCTCACGTCCCAGATAGACACCGGCAAAAAAGGCAGCCATGATTGCCACCAAAACCAAGGAAACCCCCACCAGCCTAGCCATCCATCCCCATCCATGATGTAGGACGATACGGGGCGATGGGACACGCCAGGGTTTGGACACGGGGATTCGATCTCAGGGTAACAAGGCCAAATCCCCCAAGGCCATAGTCTCCTCAAAACCAAACATGAGATTCATGTTCTGAACAGCCTGGCCAGCCGCACCCTTGACCAGGTTATCGATGACGGACTGGACCACGGCAACACCCTGGCCCAGGGGTTCAGTGACCGCTATTCGACAGGTATTGCTCCCTCTGACGGACCGCGTGTCAGGACAGGCACCAGCAGGCATGACATCCACATAGGGTTCACCGGAGTACCGCGCCTGGTAGATGGATTGTAGATCGCAGTCGGATTTCCGTAGGCGGGCATAGAGGGTCGCCTCGATGCCGCGGATCATTGGCAGTAGGTGGGGCACGAATGTCAGACTGAGAGCATGCCCAGTGGCCTGCGTGAGATTCTGCAGGATTTCAGGCTGATGACGATGGCCGGTCACTCCGTAAGCCTTGAAGCTTTCACCCACCTCCGCCATGAGCATCCCGATGCTAGCCTTGCGTCCGGCGCCACTGACCCCGGATTTGGCGTCCGCGATCAGCCAATCCGGTTCAATCAGGTCCTGTTCGAGCAGGGGGAGAAATCCCAAGGTCACGGCCGTCGGATAACAGCCGGGATTGGCGACGAGTCGGGCCCCGCGGATTGCCTCCCGATGGACCTCCGGCAATCCATAAACAGCCTCTGCCAAGAGTTCAGGGCTGGCATGGGGCTCCTGGTACCATCGTTCCCATTCCCTTGGATCCTTGAGCCTGAAGTCGGCAGCGAGATCGATCAGCTTCACACCCCGCTTTAGCAATTCTGGTGCCATTTTCATGGCCGTACCATTGGGGGTGGCAAAAAAGACCAGATCGCAGTCGCCAAGGCGTCCTATGTCTGGCTCGGTAAAGGCGATATCCACCCGGCCACGCAAGTGGGAGAAAATATCAGCCACGGCCAGTCCCGCTTCCGCGCGAGAAGTGATGGTCGTCAGAGAAACCAAAGGATGACGCGCCAGTAGACGCAACAGCTCAGCACCCGTGTAACCCGTTCCACCAACGATACCCACTCTGATCATAGTTCTGCGCGGCCTTGACAGGGATCCGATACACCGCCCCATGGGGCAAGCCGATTATGGAAAAAACCGGCACAGAGCCGGTTTCCGAAAAAATGGCTCCTGCGCCTAGATTCAGGAGCCAGGAGTCACGATTGGCACGGGAGGAGAAACACCCTCAGCCACATCCACCGCCACCGGAACCACAACTACCGCAACCGCCACCCATGGACGGCAGGTTGTTGAACACAAAAGTCGCCGCACCATCACCCCGGTCGACGAAATCGATCTCCACCCCACGCAGATAGGGCAAGGTACCATCGTCGACAATGACCTTGAAGCCAGCGCAATCCAGAACACCATCGTTGTCGTTGATGCTGTCCGTAAAGGTCATACCAAAACTGATGCCACTGCATCCGCCCGGGGTAGCGAAGACGCGAACGCCCTGAATACTCTCCTCGACTTGCGTGAAAAGTTCACTCATCTTGCTCTGTGCGGGAGAGGTCAAGGACAGGTCTTTTGTCGTGAGAGCCGCCAACATGGTAAGGTCTCCAAAATAGCCAAGGAATACACTCAAGAATATCAAAAATCCCCCAGCCAATCCAGCGGATCGCAGGGGGGCACGAACAGGACGAGCCGAGTACCAATTGTCCATCCAGGCGTCGTTCCAAACGGAACAGGTGATCGGCGGAATCCTTGACGTCGTCCTCATGGCCACACCGCCACTCGCTAATACCCCATTCAAATCAACATCCTGCATCATGCCAGATCCAACACGCTCCCCCATCCTCCTCTGTATTGGCGGCCACGACCCTAGTGGGGGTGCCGGTATCCAGGCTGATATCGAGGCGGCCCGCGCTGCCGGTATCCACGCGGCGACGGTGGTCACCTGCCTCACGGCCCAGGACACCCGCGGTCTCTGGGGCTTCTGGCCCCAGCCTCCCGAACGGGTCGAAGCCCAGTGCCGGCTGATCCTGCAAGACAGCCAGGTCAGGGCAATAAAAATAGGACTGATCGGTAGTTCACCTCTGGCCAGGTGGCTCTGCCAACTTGCGGACGATTATCCCTCCATTCCCATTGTGTTAGATCCCATTCTGGCATCCGGCGCCGGCCAGCGGGTTACCGACTCAGCCCTTTTCAACCAGTTACGGTCTCACCTCCTGGGACGATGCCTGCTGGCTACGCCAAACCTTCCTGAAGCGCAGGCCTTGGGCAACGCACAGAATCCGGATGACTGTGCTCGAAACATTCTCGCCACGGGTTGTCGCTGGGTCCTGATCACGGGAACGCACGCCGAGAGCCACGATGTTGTCAACCGCCTCTATGGCGCCGACGGCAGCCGCCAGGAATGGAGCTTGAAACGCCTGCCGCAGATCTACCATGGCTCTGGCTGCACCCTGACCAGCGCCATCGCCGCGCGACTGGTTCTGGGTATTCCCTTGAGTCAGGCGATCGCCGCAGCCCAGCACTACACCTGGCTCAGTCTGGAAGCCGCAACCCGCACTGGCCTGGGCCAATGGACACCTAACCGCCTTTATGCCCTTCCGGTAAGGTCCAGACCGGAGCCCTAGCAGGTCCTGGCGGGTAGCTCGGGCAACCTGAGGCACTGTATCACCATTACGCCGGATGAATCCTCCGACTATCCTGCCGCTTTATCCCAGGCCAACTTCACCCCATGACACACCTACGCGGTCTCTACGCCATCACCCCGGCCGGTCCTCCCGAGAACTTGCCCGATTGGGTCGCGATGGCTCTGTCGGGAGGCGCCCGCCTGGTCCAGTACCGCATCAAGACCAGGGACTGGCAGCATCGCCTCGCCATGGCCAGTATGCTGCGAGACTTGTGCCTCAATGCTGGTGCTATCCTCATCGTCAACGACGATCCAATTTATGACCACCAGGCCAGTGGCACAACCTCGTACTAAGCACCCTGTACAGCCCCACCAGGAGACCAAGCCCGATGTCCCGATCCCATGACCTCTTCGTCGCCGCCCAGCGCCACATCCCCGGCGGCGTCAATTCGCCGGTACGTGCCTTCCGCAGCGTCGGCGGCGAGCCGGTTTTCTTCGAACGCGCCAGCGGGCCTTACCTCTTCGACGCCGACGGCAGGCGCTATATCGATTACGTCGGCTCCTGGGGCCCCATGATCCTGGGTCATGCCCACCCCGAGGTCATCGCCGCCGTGGCCGAGCGCATCCAGTCCGGCCTCTCCTTCGGCGCCCCCACCGAGCTGGAGACCCGTATGGCAGACAAGGTGTGCGAACTGGTGCCTTCCATGGACCTGGTGCGCATGGTCAGTTCGGGCACCGAGGCCACCATGAGCGCCATCCGCCTGGCCCGCGGCTTCACCGGCCGTGACCGGCTGGTAAAGTTCGAGGGAGGCTATCATGGCCACGCCGACTCCCTGCTGGTCAAGGCCGGCTCCGGCGCCCTCACCTTAGGCGAGCCCAGCTCTCCCGGGGTTCCCGCCGCCCTGGCGGAGCTCACCCTCACCCTGACCTACAATGACCTCGACCAGGTGCGAGACCTCTTCGCCCGTTTGGGCGATGAGATCGCCTGCGTCATCGTCGAACCCGTGGCTGGCAACATGAACTGCATCACGCCCATCCCCGGCTTCCTGGAAGGGCTGCGGGAGGTCTGCGACGCCCACGGCGCGCTGCTCATCTTCGATGAGGTCATGACGGGCTTCCGCGTTGCCCTGGGCGGTGCCCAGGCCCTCTATGGCGTCACCCCGGATCTCACCACCCTGGGCAAGGTCATTGGCGGCGGCATGCCGGTAGGTGCCTTCGGCGGCCGGCGCGAGGTGATGAGCAAGATCTCACCTCTGGGCGCGGTCTACCAGGCGGGTACCCTGTCCGGCAACCCGGTGGCCATGACCGCCGGCCTGAAGACCCTGGAGTTGATCTCGGCGCCGGGCTTCTACGAAGCACTGGGAGCCAAGACCCAGCGGCTGACGCAGGGCATGAAGGCCGCCGCCCACGCCGCCGGTATCCCCCTGACCACCAATCAGGTGGGTGGCATGTTCGGCCTCTTCTTCACCGAGGCCCAAGGGGTCAAGGATTACGCTGGCGCTACCGCCTGTGACGTTGCGCGCTTCCGCGCCTTCTTCCACGCCATGCTGGCCCAGGGTCAGTATCTGGCCCCCTCTGCTTTTGAGGCGGGTTTCGTCTCCGCCGCCCACGGTGAGGGCGACATCGACGCCACCCTGGTCGTGGCGGCCGAGGTCCTGAGCCAGATCCCATGACCCCCGACTTTTGGCACCAACGCTGGCTCAAGGGCGAGACCGGCTGGCATCAGGAAGAGATCAATCCCCATCTCCAGGCTTACTGGCCGCCCCCGGGGGTCGAGGCCAACACCGGGGTCCTCGTCCCCCTCTGCGGCAAAAGCCGGGACATGCTCTGGTTGGCGGGCGAGGGGTATCGTGTCCTGGGGGTAGAGATCAGCCCCCTTGGCGTCGAAGCATTCTTCGCCGAGAACGGCCTCAATCCCGAGATCCGGGAGGTCCCGCCCTTCCGCAGCTATCGGGTCGATGAGCTAGAGATTTTATGCGGTGACTTCTTTGACCTGCGCCCCGATATGGTGAGCAACCTGACAGCATTCTTTGACCGCGCCTCGCTGATCGCCCTGCCGCCAGCGATGCGTCCAGCCTATGCCCGCCATCTACATGCACTGTTACCGACCATGGCCAGCGGACTCCTGATAACGCTGGACTATGAACAGATAGAGTGGGCTGGCCCGCCCTTCGCCGTCACCCCCGCCGAAGTCATAGACCTCCATGGCACCCATTTTTTGGTTCGCGAACTGGCAGCCCTGGACCTGTTGGCCAACACCCCACGCTACGGTGAACGGGGACTCTCGCGGATGCTGGAGCGAGTTTTCATCCTGAAAACAAGGGTAGCGGACACCAAGGTCAGATGATGCATTGCCGCAAGCTTCCTGGGCCTTCAGGACAGGAATATTTTATTAGCCTATCAGGGTGCGCCGGATCAGACCACAATCACCTTCGGGACACCCGGTATACCTTATCTAACCATCTGTTTAAAAACAAATAATATAGAAGTTAGCCCCTGCGGCTTGACCAGGTTTAGGGTAAACCCTTAGCATATACACCTCCTGACGTAATGAATTGTTTAGAGGATCATTCTCATGAACCTGGAAGTCCGCACCCTGTTCCTCGCGGCCAGCCTGATGGCCTCAGCCCCGATGAACCCGGTTTCCGCGAACCCG
>SBFV01000308.1 GCA_006227775.1 Gammaproteobacteria bacterium
CTCTCGCGCCTTGACACTACTCAAGACCTCGCCGGCCTCGACCCGCGGCAAGATGGCGAGCGTCAGGACCAATAGGGTGCAATAAACGGCAGTCCGGTCGACTCTCATGCGGAACCTCCGAAGCGAGTGAGGGATGACAATGGTCTTGAGCAAAACCACGGCCCCAGCAGCGCCCGTCATTCCGGTTGCAATGGCCGTAACGGGGTGCCCCCATACCAGGTGACAGAGCGCGCCGGCAGGAAGACCAGAGTGCGCAGGGAGGCCACCCGTAGCCCGCCCATGATGGCGTAGGCCAGGGTCCCCCAGAATACGGTCGGGGCTATGGGGATGAGCCCCAGGATCCTGGACCGGGCCGTGAGCATGGTCCATCCAGTTGCCCGTGGGCAGCCGGGCGGTCGGCGGCCTCGGGACTTAGGAAGCTTCTTTTCGCATCTTGATCTCATGCCGATGAGGGGCGACGGGAAAGGACGGGCGCGCGCCGGGCTTTTTGGCGCCGGCGCTACTCCGCGATGGCCGCGCCGACCACCGCCCTGAAGGGGGAGAGATTGGCGTAGAACAGGTCGGCGATCAGACCCCAGCGGCCGTTGCGTGCCTCGAAGGCGCCCATGAAGGCAATGTCGAGCCTGGAGAGCAGGTCACTGATGCTCTTGTCGACTTCGACCGTCCCCCACGCGGTGTCGACCGCGGCCGTGATGCCCGGCACCCAGGCATAGGGCGAGACGGCGAAGCTCCACCCCGAGGTCTGCGCCGTCGCTGGTGCGGCGAGCAGAAAGCACAAGGAGGTACACGCCGCCTTCATCGAAAACCGCCTCCGCACTCTGCGGGACACTCGACGCGGCGGATGGTGCGGCAAAAGCCCTCATCTGTCCAATGCGATTTCCGCCGCGATCGGATACCTTCCCTGCATCATGGTCAAATCCCAACCGCTCATGCCCGCCCTGGCGCCGAGCCGCTACGGCAATTTTCACCGCGCGGCCAAGGCGCGGCACCTCTCCCGGCCCGGGCCGTCACGAAGCATCCGTTCATGCCCGAGACGGGTGTATAGTTTGCGAGTCCGGCAGCCCAGGACACCGTTCTCCGAGTACCCCACAATTACTGCGACCACCAATACCCCGCCATCGGAGCCCCAGACATGATGACCCCCGCCACCGATCGAGAAAAGGATCGAATTCGGCACATCACCAGTTTGCTTTATCAGGCCAGCCGTTCGATCCGCGTGCTGAGATCCATCGACTGGCCGCCGGAGGTCAAGGCCGAGTTCTTCACCAAGGGAGCGAAGGAGCTCCCGCGGGTCAGCTACCAGCCCCTGGACCCCGCGCCAGCCATTGCAGCGGTGCGGGAGGCCCGCCGCGCCATCGTGCCCGTAACTACGATCGACATCTGGCTCGAACGCCAGGCGGATGCGCTCGAGCGGAGCGCGCGCATGCTCGCCGCGGTCGGTACCAACGCGTTCTTCGAGTACAGCCGGCAGATTTACGGGGAACCCACCGCCCCCCATCGCCTCTATCCGCAGACATCCCTGGAGCTCGCGGAGCATGTCCGCGATTCCATCGAGCAGCTTGACCGCATCGAGATGGACATAGCTCCGCCCGATTACCATGAGGCCCCGGCAGTGGCCCGGGACATTGAACGCGCCGTGCATGTCCATTTCGGCGAGGCCGCTCCCAAGGTGGAGCTGGTGGACAAGCTGTCCGCCAACGCGCTGGCTACCGCAAAGTCGATCCGCATTCGCCGGGATGCCCGCTTCACGGACCGTGACGCCAGCCAGCTTCTGCACCACGAGGCCTACATCCACTGCGCCACGTCCCTGAATGGCCAGGCCCAGACCGACCTGCCGATTCTCGCCGCCGGTCATCCTGGCACCACGCGCACCCAAGAAGGACTGGCGGTGTTCGCCGAGATCATCAGCGGATCGATGGAGCTGGACCGCATGCGGCGCCTCGCGGACCGTGTCTTCGCCATTCAGATGGCCATCGAGGGGGCGGATTTCCTCGAGGTCTACCGTTATTTTCTGGAACGGACGGCGAACCCCGACCAGGCGTTCGAGAACGCGCGGCGGGTATTCCGGGGCGGCGTCATTTCCGGTGGCGCCCCTTTCACCAAAGATGTCGTCTACATCTTCGGGCTGCTCCAGGTCAGCATTGCCATTCGCTCCGCCTTCGCCGCCGGACGTTCCGACATCCTGCGGCTGTTTTTCTGCGGCAAGATCGATGCGCTCGACATCCCGGCCTTGTGCGAGCTCTACACGATGGGGCTTTTGCGGGCACCCCGCTACCTCCCGCCCTGGATCAGCGATCCCCGCTACCTCTTGGCTCTCTTCACCTATTCGACCTTCATGCACCAGGTGGACAGTAGACGGGGGGTCGAGGTCGTCGAACAGCTTCTGTCGCATGCGCCGGTCGTCAAGCTATAGCGAGCGAACGCCGGCGGCGTGATCAGCCTCCTGCCCGCACCGATCAGGTGGTTGGCTTTGTCATCCTGATAATCTCCCCTGCGATGATCTCCCATGACCAGCGTCCTGAATCTGGATAACGAACTGAATCTGGGTAACGAACCGGAATTTCAGCTGGGGGGGCCCGCCTACCGCCTCATGCAGCGCCTTGGGCTGATCCGGCCCGGCACGCCATCCCTCCTGCGCCGGTTCATCGCCTTTGTGCTGCTCACCTGGGTACCCCTGCTGATCCTGGCGCTCTTCGAGGGCAAAGCCCTGGGGCCGACGCCGCAGGAGTCCTTGCTGTTGGATTTCGCGACCTACGCCCGCTTTTTCCTGGGCATCCCCCTGCTCTTCCTCTCCGAGGTTACCGTCGGACCTCGCTTACGCATGGCGGGTCGCCAATTCCTGCAAGGCCACTTCATTCGGGAGGAGGATCTACCCGCCTTCGCGGCGGCGGTGGGGCGCATCCGCCAGCGGCGCGAGGCCCTCCTGCCCGAGATGGTGATGGTTGTTCTGGCCTTCATCGGGGCCTGGTTTCTCGCCATCGAAACCTGGACCGCGGCAGGGCCGGCACTTTCCTGGCGGTCAGGAGATCCGGAGAGCTTGCTGGGACTCTCACTGGCCGGTTTCTGGTATTACCTTGTCGCCGTGCCCCTCCTGCAATTCTTCGTCTCCCGCTGGCTCTGGCGCCTGATCATCTGGACCCTTTTTCTGTTCGAGTTGTCCCGGCTGGACCTCAGGCTGATTCCCACCCACCCGGATCGCGCCGCCGGCCTGGGGTTTCTCGGTGGCGCTCATCTCTCCCTCGGCATCTTCCCCTTTGCCTTCAGTTGCGTCCTCAGCGCCAACATCGCCTTCCAGATCGCTTTCGAAGGCGTGGCCATCGAGTCCTTCCGGCT
>SBFV01000231.1 GCA_006227775.1 Gammaproteobacteria bacterium
GCAACAGGCGCCCGACCACTTCCGCCACCGCCCCGCCGATACCCACGTCCACCTCGTCGAACACCAAGGTAGGGATGGCCGCGCACTCGGCGGTGGCGACCTGGATGCACAGGCTGATCCGCGACAATTCACCTCCGGAGGCGACCTTGGCCAGGGGTTGCAGCGGCTGCCCCGGGTTGGCGCTGACCAGGAACTCCACCCGATCCAGGCCCTGCCCGCTGGCGGTATCTTCCGCCAGCGGCATCACCTCGACCGCGAAACGTCCCCCCTTCATGCCCAGCTCCGCCATGGAGCTGGTCACGCTGGTCGACAGCCGGGCGGCCGCGGCCTGGCGTGCCTCCCGGAGTTCGAGGGCCTTGACCCGATAGCGGCCCCAGGCGGCATCGCGTTCCCGCGCCAGGGCATCGACGGAGACCTCGTCCCCTTCCAGGCCGGCAAGCTCCCCCCGCAATCGTTCCAGGGTTGCCGGGAGTTCGGCGGGCGGGACCCGATACTTGCGGGCCAGGTCATGGACCTGGGTCAGGCGGACCTCGACCTGTTCCAGCAGAGCCGGGTCCAGTTCTAGGCCATCAAGATATTGGCGCAGCCCCGAGGCGGCCTCTTCGATCTGGATGGCGGCCCCGGCGATCAGGTCCCGGACCTCGCTCAGGCGCTCGTCATAGCTCAGCAGGCCGTCCAGCTCCGCTTCCGTGTGGCCGAGTTGGTCGCGCAGGGCGCCCTCCCCATCGTACAGGGCATCGAGGAGCCGACCGGCGGTCCCCTGCAGCAATCCCAGGTTGCTCAGGCGTCGCTGTTCCCGATCCAGTTCCTCGATATCCGCCACCGAGAGGCCCAGGGTTTCGAGTTCGCCCACCTGAAAGCGCAACAGGTCCAGGCGCGCCGCCCGCTCCACCCCCTGGGTGAGCAGGATGCGGAGCCGTTCCTCCCGTGCGCGGTAGTCGCGGAAGAATCCGGCCAGCTCCCGAGACAGGGGGACTTGGCCGGCGTAGCCGTCCAACAGCTCCCGCTGGGCGGTGGGGCGAAGCAGGGATTGGTGGGCATGCTGGCCGTGGATGTCCACCAGCCGCTCGCCGAGCTCCTGGAGCTGGCCACCGCTGGCGAGGTGGCCATTGACGTAGGCCCGGGAGCGACCGCTGGCCGGCAGGACCCGGCGGATGGCGCAGTCCCCCTCATCCACCAGGTCCTGCTCCGCCAGCCAGTCCCGCGCGCTCTCGACCTGGGCCAGGTCGAAACTCGCCGCCACTTCGGCGCGTTCGCTACCGGCGCGAATCAGGCCGGGGTCGGCCCGGTCGCCCAAGGCCAGGCCGAGGGCATCGATGAGGATGGACTTGCCGGCCCCGGTCTCCCCGGTGAGGGCGGTCATGCCCGGCCCCAGTTCGAGTTCCAGGGCGCTGACCACGGCCAGGTCACGGATGAGGATGTGGCTCAACATGGGGTGCCTCTCCGTCTAAACCGCGTTCAGGCCCGCCGGATGGCCGGCCCACCCGAGCTTGGCGCGGAGGATCTGGAAATGATCGTGCCCCTTGGGATGGAGCAAGCGAATAGGGTGGGGGGCCCGTTCGATCTGAACGCTGGACTCCGCGGTGAGGAAAACGTCCGCCTGTCCGTCGCAGGTGACGATGACATGGCCCTGGTCATGGGCGCTGTCCGCGCGGATCTCGATGTGACTGTGCCCTCCCACCACCAGCGGCCGGTTGCTGAGGGTGTGGGGGCAGATGGGCACCAGGGCGATGGCGTCCAGGGCCGGGTGGATGAGGGGGCCCCCGCCGGAGAGGGCATAGGCGGTGGAGCCGGTGGGGGTGGCCACGATGATGCCGTCACCCCGCTGGCGGTTGGCGAAGATGCCGTCGATGAGGGTCTCCAGTTCGATCATGCGCGCCGTATTCCATTTATGAATCACGACGTCATTGAGGGCGAGGAGCGGCGGATCCCCGTTGACCCGCGCCGCGAGGAGGAAGCGCTCCTCGGCGTCGAACTCTCCGGCCAGGATGGGGGCCAGGCAGGTCTCGATAGCCTGGGTGGGGAGGTCGGCGAGAAAGCCGAGACGCCCTAGATTGATGCCAAGGAGGGGGATACCCGAGTCGGCCAGTGCCCGGGCGGCGCCGAGCAGGGTGCCGTCCCCCCCGACGGTGATGGCCAGGTCGCAGATCTGTCCCATGGCGGCGGGCTCCAGGGCCAGGTCCTCGGGCGCTCCTACCAGGGCGGCGGCCAGGGGATCGAAACGGACCCTGAGCCGGCGCTGGCGCAGGCAACTGGCCAGGTGCTGGATGGCCAGGCGGGTCTTGGCGGTCTCGCCCTGCTTGGCGATAACGCCAATGGTCTGGAAGGGGCATTGCAAGGAAGGTGCGGCAGCTTTCATGGGGATGATGATCGCCGAAAGAACACTGGCCGTAAACAATGGTAGTTGCCTTGACAGCCCGTCGGGCAATCCCTAAATTGGTTGTTTTAGCACTCGCCTTGGCTGAGTGCTAATAGGGTGGTAAGGACGCGCGGTCGCGCGAAGTCGGGATTCCGAGGGCGCAAAGTGACGGCGAAGACTGACAATCCGGTCAACGAACGGGCCTTGCACTTTCTCAAGGCCCTGGTGGAGCGATATATCCGCGACGGGCAGCCCGTGGGTTCGCGCACCCTGGCGAAGGACACGGGGCTGGAGCTGAGTCCGGCCACGGTGCGCAACGTCATGTCCGACCTGGAGGAATTGGGCCTGGTGACCTCGCCCCACACCTCCTCGGGTCGGATACCGACCGTCTCGGGTTATCGTCTCTTTCTCGATACCCTGTTGACGGTGAAACCGCTGGCGGAGGCTGAGGTGGACGAGATGCGCCGGCGCTTCGCCGCCCTGGACGACTCGGCGTCCCTGATCGCCACGGCCTCCCAACTTCTCTCTGGCGTGACCCGTCTCGCCGGGGTGGTGATGTTGCCGCGCCGCGAACGCAACGCCTTCCGCCAGATCGAGTTTCTGCCCCTCTCCGGCGACCGGGTGCTGGCCATCCTGGTGACCGACGAGGGTGAGGTCCACAACCGGGTCATCCATACCGACGAGCGTTACAGCCCCTCCCAACTGGAGCAGGCCGCCAACTACCTCAATGCCCTTTTCCTGGGGCGGGATATGCGCGAGGTACGCCAACGGCTTCTGGACGAGATGCGCCGCACCCACGATCGCATGGACCACCTGATGCGCCAGGCCCTGGATCTGGCACGGCGGGTGGTGGAAGTGGCCGAGGACAGGGACGATCTTTTCGTGGCGGGTCAGACCAACCTGATGGACTTCGCCGAGCTCGCCAATCTGGACCGCCTCAAGCAACTCTTCGAGGCCTT
>SBFV01000256.1 GCA_006227775.1 Gammaproteobacteria bacterium
ATGGGTCGTTATGTCACCGGACCCATCCACCAGCTTACCGCGGTCAGCGACCGTCTGGCGGAGGGGGATCTGGCGGCGCGGGCCGATCTGACCGGAAAGGACGAATTGGCCGAGTTAGGGCAAGGATTCAACCGGATGGCGGCGGCGCTCCAAGCCAAACTGGTCGAATTGGAGGATAAGGAACGCTTCCTCGAACAACTGCTGGATGCTTTTCCCGATGGGGTGCGGGTGGTTGGCGCCGATTACAACCTGGTCTTGTCCAATATTGCCTTCCGTCGTCAGGTGGGCCTGGCCGAGGGGCAGGCTTTGCCAAAGTTGTGTTATGCCGCCACTCACGGGCGCGATGCCCCCTGTCCCGAGCACTTGGTGACCTGTCCCTTGGCGGAGATGGCCAAGGGTAGCGGGCCGCTGCGGTTCGTCCATCGCCGTTCCCGTCTCGATGGCGGTACCCTGGACGCGGAGATTTATGCCGCGCCCATGCGGGTGGTCTCTGGCGGGGAGACCAAGGACTACGTGGTCGAATCCATCCGCGACCTCGCCCAGGATATCCACTTCTCCCATGAGCAGAAGCTGTCGGAGCTGGGCCGTCTGGCCGCCGGCGTCGCCCATGAGATCCACAACCCTCTCGCCTCGGTACGCATGGCCTTGCATGCCGGCTTGCAGGCCCTGTCAGCGGACCCGCCGCGGCACGAACTGGCCCGCGAATATCTGGCTCTGGTGGATCAGGAGGTGGACAAGTGCAATCAGGTGACCGAGCGGCTGCTGAAACTCAGCGTTCCAGCAACCATTCATCCTGAACTGGTCTGCCTGGAGCGGGTGGCGGATGACAACCTGCGTTTGCTGCAATGGGAGGCGGAGACGACCGGGGTCGAGATTCACCGCGATTTTCCCCCAGGCTCCTTCCGGGTCCTTGCCAGCGACAGCGAGTTACGCATGGCGACTCTCAACCTTTGCCAGAATGCCTTACATGCCATGCCCAAGGGCGGCACCCTCAGCGTGAGTTTAGGCCGCGAGGCCGGCAAGGTCCTGCTTCATTTCGAGGACACGGGTATCGGCATCCCCCCATCCAATCTGCAGCGAATCTTCGAACCCTTTTTCAGTCGTCGCGCGGACGGGGTGAGGGGGACGGGGTTGGGTTTGGCGATCACCAAGGACATCGTGAACCGTCATGGGGGGACTATCGCCATCAGCAGCGTCCTCGGACAGGGCACCCGCGTCAGCCTCGGGTTTCCCGATGCCGACGCGGAGGTGGACATTACCGCGCCAGACCATGCCAGCAGCCAGAGCGATGCCCTGGACCCGATCTCCGGGGCTGGCCGGGCTGAAGCGTCGCCCCCCCCGGCGGGGGATCAAGCCCCAGATACGGGCTTCGGCGCGGGGGCGGGTCGGTCTACAAGCCGAGCCGAAGGAGTGAGGATGCCGTCACCCAAGGCCGATCCGGAGCAGTGACCATGCCCAAGCGTATTCTGGTCGTCGAAGACGATGTGGTGCTCAACCGGTTGCTGGTGGCGCAGTTGCGTGATCAAGGGTATGAGGTCACCGGCGTCATCGGCTGGCGGGACGCCGATCGCTACTTGAGCCGGCACGAGCCCAGCCTGGTCATCACCGACGTGCGCCTGCCCGATGGCGATAGCCTGGAGCGCCTGCCCGAACTGGTGAAGACCCAGCCGGTCATCGTCCTCACCGCCTACGGCTCCGTACGTGATGCCGTTCAGGCCATGAAGGCGGGGGCCTTCGAGTATCTGCTCAAACCCGTCAGCCCGGACGAACTGATGCTGGTGGTCCAGCGTGCCCTGGCCGATGCCCTTCTGCGCATCGACCATCAATTCTGTCGTAATCAGCTCCAGGCCCGTGAGGCGGTGTCCAGCTTCATGATCGGCGTCAGTACCCCCTTGAACCGGGTCAAGGAGGTCATCAAGGATGTGGCGCCGGCGGACATCACGGTCCTGATTCAGGGTGAAAGCGGCTCCGGCAAGGAATTGGTTGCCCGTGCCATCCATGATCAGAGCAGCCGGGCCAAACGTAATTTCGTCGCCGTCGACTGCTGCACCCTACAGGAAAAACTCTTCGAGTCCGAGTTATTCGGTCACGAGCGGGGGGCCTTTACCGGGGCCGACAAGCAGAAGCGTGGCCTCATCGAGGGTGCCGAGGGTGGCACCCTCTTTCTGGATGAAATCGGCGAAATCGAGCCCAGCATCCAGGCCAAGCTCCTGCGGGTCCTGGAAACCGGGGTCTTCCGCCGGCTGGGGGGGACCCGGGACCTCCAGGCCAATATCCGCGTCGTTGCCGCCACGAACCGAGATTTGGCCCAGCTCTGCGATGAGGGCAGCTTCCGCCCCGACCTCTATTACCGTTTGAGTGCCTTCGTCATCGACACGCCACCCCTGCGGGAGCGTCGGGATGACATTCCTTACCTGGCCAACCACTTCATTCGTAACCATAATTTCAGCCGGCGCATCAACAAGAGCATCTCCGCCGAGGCCATCCGCAAGCTCACCGCCTATGACTGGCCTGGTAACGTGAGGGAACTCAAGAACGTGATCGAGAGGGCCATCATTCTCTCGCGGGACACCAATCTGATCCGGCCCGAGCACCTGGCCTTCGCCAATCGCCCGGCGGTAGAGTTCAGCCTGAAGTTCGACCATGATCCGACTCTGGAAGAAATTCAACTGGAATATGTCCGCCTGCTGCTGAGCAAGTTCATGGGGCACCGCGGCAAGGTGGCGGAGGTCATGGATGTCAGCGAACGGAGCATCTACCGACTCTTGAAGCGCCACAAACTGGAGGAATTCTAATTTCCTTCGGGCGGCTTTAGCCCACCCGGAGGGCACTCACCCCTTGGTCCAAAGCACCGCCTTTGAGCCGCATGTTTTTTTCAGTCGGCGGTTTGGTCTGCCGATCTTCAAGCCACCAACCTGCAACTGGTGGTTGTTGAATCCGACCTCATTTGAAGAGATCCCGCGCCCGTTGTAACAGGTCCGCGGCGCTCTCACGTCCCGAGCCGCCGGCGTAGAGATCGCCAGGGTCGAAGAGTTCGCAAAAGTTGGCGCGCTCCTTGTCCAGCACTGGCTCGGTCATGGGCTCACGGCAGGCGTTGGGCCTCCCCGGAGCATAGTGGCGGCAATTGCGGCAGACCCGGGTAGGCTTGCCGCAGCCCAGGCAGAGGGTTTCCCGGCCGAAATCCGCCTTGGCCAGTTCGCGGCCACAATGCCAGCAGCGGCCGATGGTGTCGATATTCATGACCGCAATCCGTCGTTAGTCTTGATCAGCCGGGGCGTCACCCCGGTTCCCTGTCGCCCGTAGTGATGG
>SBFV01000151.1 GCA_006227775.1 Gammaproteobacteria bacterium
TAACTGCTCCCCGCTGGCACTGGCGCCACCGCCCCCGGTCTTAGCGCCGTGGACCGCTACCGCCACCTCGATCAGGGGGCCTTGCCCCAGTTCCCGCTCGGTCCGCCGCAGGGTCTCGGTCAGATGATCCAGGAAGGCGTCCACCCGCACCCGGGGGGTGCCAGCGACGAAGGTCACGTCGGCCACCAGCATCTGCGCCTCCGGGGTGGGAAAGAAAACGAACTTCAACCGCCCCCCGACCAACAGACCGACCGCCAGCAACAGGAAGGCCAGGGCCAAGCTCAGCGTCAGCCAGCGCTGGGCGATGGCCCGGCTGGCCAGGGGGTGGAAGATCCGGTCGCGGAAGTGGTTGAAGGCCCGATCCAGACGCCCCCGCGGGGACTGAGGCCGCACCCGGTGCAGGTGCTCGAAGGCATGGCGCAGGTGTCCCGGCAGCACCAAAAAGCTCTCGACCAGGGAGGCGAAGAGCACACTGATCATCACCAGGGGGATAGCGCCCATGATGGCGCCGAAGACCCCTCCCACCAGCAGCAGGGGCATGAAGGCGGCCACCGTGGTCAGAGACGAGGCCATGACCGGCCCGATCATCCGCCGCGCCCCGCCCTCCGCGGCCAGGAGGGCCGGCTCGCCACTTTGATAATGGGCCAGGGCCGACTCACCGACCACGATGGCGTCATCGACGATGATGCCCAGGGCCATGATCAGGGCAAAGAGGCTGATCATGTTGATGGTGCCCCCCGCCAACCAGAGGATAAAGAGGGTGGCCATGAAGGCGGTAGGGATACCCGCCGCCACCCAGAAGGCGACCCGACCGGTGAGAAAGAGGTAGAGGATCGCCACCACCAGCACCAGGCCCCCCAGTCCATTCTTCACCAGAAGCAGGATGCGCTCGGCGATGAGCTGCCAGGACTCGTCATAGACCACCAGCCCCACCCCCGGTGGCAGTTGGGGCCTGGTGCGCTCCAGCCAGCCCTCCAGCACCCGGGCGGCCGCCAGGGAGTCACCCTGTTCGGTACGCTGCACCAGCAGTTCCACCGCCGCGGCACCCTCCAGGGACAGCCAGGTTTGATCGTCCCGGGGTGCCCGCTCGATGGTGGCGACGTCACCCAGGTCGATGCGCGTCTCCCCCTGGGTCAGCACCGGCAGCCCGGCGAAGGCCAGGGAATCCCGGGCCTGGCCCAGGCTGCGCAGTTCCCGACCACCCTCCTCCCGCCCCGCCACCCCCGCCGGCAGATCCCGACTCCAGGCCGCGACCCGGTCGCCGATTGCGTCCAGGCCCAGGCCCAGCTCCGTCAGGCGGGCCTGGTCGACCTGGATGGCGATCAACTCCAGGGGCAGGCCGACGAGATCCACCCGGTCGACGCCGGCGTCGAGTAACTCGGTCTCGAAGCGGCGCGCCAGGGCCCGGCGCTCCGCCGGATCGGCCACGCCGGTGAGCAGCACCCGCGCGACCGTCTCGTAACGGGTCGCCAGGGCCACCTCCGGCTTCTCCGCGTCAGCCGGGAAGTTGCGGAACTCGTCCACGAAGCGCCGCACCTGATCCAGGGCCAAAAGGGGGTCGGTCCCCTCGTCGAACTCCAGGGTGATGCTGGATACCCCCTGGGCGGAGGTGGACGTCAGTCGATGGAGCCCGTCCACCGTGCGCAGGCGCTGCTCCAGGGGCTGGGTGATGCCGTCCTCGACATCCTCGGCGCTCGCCCCGGTCCAGGCCACCCGGACCGTCACGACATCGAGGGCGAAGCGGGGAAAAAACTGGACGTTCAGCCGCTCCAGGGCCAGCGCCCCGGCGAGCAGCATCAGCAGCATCAAGAGATTGGCCGCCACCCGGTGATGGGCGAAGATGCCGATGAGGTCGCGCCGATGCACCGCCAGGGGATCGCGGGAGGGATGGCGTCCGCTCACGGCGCTACCTCTACCCGCAGCCCGTCGATGGCGTTGGGCAGGTGGGTGACGAGGAGGGCATCACCCGCGCGCAGGTCGGGGGCATGGACCAAGAGGCGCTCCTCGCCTGCCGGCGCCGAGGGCGAGGGTCCGGTCTCCCCCAACCCCGGATGCGGTCCCCGCCGGCGTCCCCGTCACATCCGCCGCGTCCGGGGGGGACCAGGGGCCCAAGGCCTCGACCTGGATTCCCCGCAGCCGGCCCTCCTCCACCCGGTAGAGGCGGTTGCCGTCCTGGACCGCGCCGAAGGGCACCGCGATCAGTCCCTCCCGCGCGGGACGGGACAGACGCAATTCCAGTATCTGCCCCAGGCGCAGGGCCTCGCCCCCCCCGATGACGCGAAACAGGCCATCCGCGCCGCTGGCCTGGGCCTCGCCGGCCAGGCGCTCCAGGCGCAGCTTCAGTTCGCGGTCACCTAGCCGGGCACTGGCCGTCAGTGCTGTCCCGGCCTCCAGGGCGGCGGTGATTTCGGCCTGGTAGGGGGCGGGGATGCGCGCCCGCACTTCCAGATCGGCCAGGGCATAGAGCCGCAACAGCAGGGCGTCCACCTTCACCTGGTCGCCCGCCGTCACCTCCACCCCCGCCACCAGGCCGTCGAAGGGCGCCCGGACCACCGAGCGCTCCAGCTCCAGGGCGATATCCGCCACCCTGGCCCGGGCGCTGGCAAGGCGGGCCTCCAGCGCGGCCAGGCGGGCCGGATGATCGGCCAGCTCCCGCTCCCGCTGGTTGACCGTGAGGCTCTGGCGCGCCACCGCCTCCTCCGCCGCGTCCAGGTCGGCGTCGGAAGCCGCCTGCTGGGTCTTGAGTCGCTCCGCCCGGGCGACGCCAGCCCGCGCCAGGTCGAGCAGCCTGCGCTCGTGATCCAGGGCGATGGCGTCCCGCTCGTGGCGCAGGATTTCGCTCTGGATCTGCGCCTCCAGTTCCGCCCTCGCGGCCTCCGCCTGCTGGAGGGCGGGCAGGAAGTCCCGCTCGTCCAGGCGAACCAGCAGATCCCCCGTCGCCACCCGCTGGCCGTCACGCACCGCTACCTCGGCCACCCGTGCCGGGCCCGAGGCCGCGACCTTGAGCAGGTCCGGATTCTCCACCCGGCCATGGAGGACCAGTTGAGGCGCCAGGCGCCGGGGATGCGCGGGCTCGACCGCCACCCGCCAGACCCGCTCTTCGATGGCGGCTACCGGCTTCTCCGGACGGGTTGCCCGCAGGTAGGCGAAAATGCCGAGGGCCAGGGCCAGGATCAGGACGGGAAGAATGACTTTGAACAGTTTGGGCAAGAGCGGAGATTCCGGGGTCAGGGGTCGACGAAGGGTTCAGTGCGAAGACACGAGGTTGTTCCCTGCACGCGGGGCACGGCTATACCCTCGGAGCGGAG
>SBFV01000339.1 GCA_006227775.1 Gammaproteobacteria bacterium
CAATTTATCAGCATCAGTGCTATTTTCCAATCACATCAGGCAATTATTGCGCCACCAGCGCGGGAGGACCCCATGCAACAACGCCCTTTAGGTAACAGCGGCATCCAGGTGAGTGCCCTGTGCCTTGGCACCATGACCTTCGGCGAGCAGAACAGCGAAGCCGAGGCCCATGTCCAGCTCGACCGGGCGGTGGAGGCTGGCGTCAACTTCATCGACACCGCCGAGATGTACCCGGTGCCGCCCCGCGCCGAGACCCAGGGCCGCACCGAAAGCTACATCGGTTCCTGGCTGGCGGACCACGGCGGCCGCGAACGGCTGGTGCTGGCCACCAAGGTCGCCGGCCCCGGCGACTGGGTGGCCTACCTGCGCCCTGGCCGGGTGCGGCTCGACCGCGCCAACATCACCGCCGCCCTGGAGGCCAGCCTGCGCCGCCTGCGCACCGACTACGTGGATCTCTACCAACTCCATTGGCCGGACCGCCCGACCAACTTCTTCGGTCAGTTGGGTTACCAGCACCCGGAGACCGACGACAGCTTACCCTTGCTGGAGACTCTGGAGGTCCTGGGCGACCTGGTTCAGGCGGGTAAGGTGCGTCACATCGGCGTCTCCAACGAGACCCCCTGGGGCCTGATGCGCTATCTGGCCCTGGCCGAGAAACACGGCCTGCCCCGCATGGTCAGCATCCAGAACCCTTACAACCTGCTCAACCGCAGCTTCGAGATCGGCCTGGTGGAGGTGGCCCTGCGGGAAAACTGTGGCCTGCTGGCCTACTCGCCCCTGGCCTTCGGCGTCCTCTCCGGCAAGTACCTGAACGGGGCCCAACCCACTGGCGCCCGCCTGACCCTTTTCGAGCGCTTCCAGCGCTACTCCAACCCCCAGGCCGCCTGGGCCGCCGCCGAATACGTCGCCCTGGCCCGCCGCCATGGCCTGGACCCGGCGCAGATGGCCCTGGCCTGGGTCACCAGCCAGCCCTTCGTCACCTCCAACATCCTCGGCGCCACCAGCCTGGCACAACTGGACGTGGATCTGGCCAGCATCGACCTGCAATTGTCCAACGAGGTGATCGCCGGCATCGAAGCGATTCAGGTCCGCCAGCCGAACCCGGCGCCCTGAGGAAACGCGGATCCGTCATCGCCAGCCACTGATTCGGGCGCTGGCCACCAGCCCCGCCAGGCCATCCCGGCCGCATTTGTGGCCCGCCAGGGCCGTGGCGCGGGCGAGCAGCGCTTCCAGCCCAAGCCCAGCCAGCAGGCCGTCGATGAGGGCTCCATTGAAGACATCCCCGGCACCGAGGGTATCGACCACCTCAGCGGGTACCTGGGCCGGGGCGAAGCGGAGCGGGCCCTGACGAGCCTGGCCGTAGGCCCCGGCCTTGCCCCAGGGCAGGAACAGCAACTCCGCCGTCGTCCGCGGCCACTGTGCGGCGAGAAAGGCCGCCGGGTCCTGACAGCCCTGGCCCAGGGCATAGGCGCGGGAGAAGATCAGTACCCGTGGGCCAGCGAAGATGCGCTCGACGTCCGGTCGGGTCTTCTCGATTTCCAGGGAGATGGACAGTTCCGGTCGGTGCTGGGTGGCATGGCGGAGCATGAGGGCGGTTTCGGCGGGATGGCGGCCCTCGAAGTGCAGCCAGGCACAGCCCGCCAGCGGTACCCGGGCGAAATCCACCGCGGTCAGTTCCGGCAGGTCGCGATAGTGGACGATGGTCCGGCTACCCGTCGCGCGGCTCAGGGTGATACAGGAGAGGGGCGCCCGGCCCCCGCTCAGACGCCGTGCGGGGCGGGTGTCGATACCTTGCCCCCTCAGAGTGGCCAGGATCTCTTCGCTGGCCGGATCGTCACCAATGGTGCCGCACCAGGCGCAGGCATGTCCCAATTGGCTGAGGACGGACAAGGTGTTGGCGCTATTGCCGCCGAGGCGGCGAGACTGGACGAGGGCGCGCACCTCCGCGTCCTCCTCGGGATAGGTAGCCACTGCACTGACGATATCCAGGACCCCACAGCCAACACCCAGGATGGCTTCTCCCGAGTGGCCCAGGATAGCCTCAACCGTCGGATTGTTGGCCTCGACCATGAGGGTCATGTCAGGCTGGAAGAATAAGCAGGGTCTTTCATCATCAGGCAAGAGGTAAGCGTGAAAGCCACGGGAAAGTTCGGTTTATCAAGGTGGTGGGGCGCCCCCTCATGACGGTTAGCGTGAAAGTCACGGGAAAGTCACTCATTGTCAGGGCTGTGGCGCGCCGCCCCATAACAGTTAGCGGGATTACACACCCAAGGTTACCGTGAAGGACAGCACCCTTGAAGCCCCCTTCGGCTGGCACTCTTCAACCGCATCTTTCATCATCCGGGGTTGCGGCAAGACCCCGCAGGAACGTTAACCGCCTGGCCGTAGCGATATGGCCTTGCATCCCCCGCCGCCTGCTCCCCCTGGCGATTGATAGATTGGTATAAGATACCCCCATGTTCGCTCCCCAAATTCATCAAATGGTTAGCATCATTCATCGTCTGCGCGCGGCTGGAACCCTGCTCCCGCTCTGGCTCGCCTCCGTCTGGCCCCTGGTGGGGCTGGCGGCTCCGCTGGAGGTCTTCGTCAGCGTCTTGCCCCAGAAGACCTTCGTGGAACGGGTGGGAGGGGAGCATGTGCGGGTCACTTCCTTGACCCGGCCCGGCCAAAGCCCGGAGACCTTCGAGCCCACCCCCCGGCAGGTGGCCGCCCTGGCCCTGGCCGACCTGTTCGTCGGAACGGGCATGCCCTTTGAGACCGCATGGATGGAAAGGCTACTGGCCGCCAATCCGCGCATGCGGGTCCTCGATGCCCGGGAAGGGATAGCACTGCTGCCGGCCGAGGACCATGCCCATCCTCGACAGGATCAAGGCGCCAGCGATCCTGAACATGTTCACGAGGCCGGCGATCCGCACGTCTGGACCAGCCCGCGGCTGGTGGCGCGCATGTCGGTCAACATCCGCGATGCCCTGGCCGTACTCGACCCCACCCACGCCGAGGACTATGCGCGTAACCAGGCCGCCTTTGCCGGCGAACTGGCCAGGCTGGACGAGGACATTCGGCTCCTCCTGGCCGATCTCCCCAGCCGGAAATTTCTCGTCTTCCACCCGGCCTGGGGCTATTTTGCCCAGGATTACGACCTGATCCAGGTGCCCATCGAGCAGGGCGGCAAGGAACCGGGTCCCCGCGCCCTGGCCTCCCTGATCGCCGACGCCCGGCGTGACGGCATCCGAGTCGTGTTCGTCCAGCCCCAGTCCGACCCCCGCTTCGCGGCGCGGATTGCCGAGGCCATCGGCGGCCAGCT
>SBFV01000423.1 GCA_006227775.1 Gammaproteobacteria bacterium
GCGCCGCGATCTTCGGCTGGGAATCGCTGATTACCCGGATTTCGATGGTGGAATGGACGATTTCCTCGTGCACCGCCAACTGTTCGCGCAACCGGGCTGGCGTCAGGGTGACATCGTGGGTCACCACGCTGAGGGCGCAGGCGTAGGCCCCCTTGCCCACGCGCCAGACATGCAGGTCGGTGATGCGGGTCTCGCCCGCCGCGGGGCCGGTTTCCACCACCTCCCGGATTTCCTGGACGACGGGGTGGTCCATCTCCCGGTCCAGCAACACCTTGCCGGTGTCCCCCAGCAGCCCCTTGGCCCACCGGCCCACCAGCACCGCGCCGATGAGGCCCATGAGGGGGTCCAGCCAGTTCCAGCCGTACATCCAGCCGCCGACGAGGGCGATAATGGCGAGTACCGAGGTGACCGCGTCGGCGATGACGTGGAGGTAGGCCGACTTCAGGTTCAGGTCCTCATGCTGGTGGCCATGGCCGTGATGGGGGTGATCGTGGTCATGGTGATGGTCGTGTCCGTGGTCGTGGGCCTTGCCCAGGATCAGGGCGCTCACCAGGTTCACCACCAGGCCGATGACGGCGACAATGATGGCTTCCCGGTAATGGATGACCTGGGGGGAAAGGATGCGCTCGATGGAGCCGATCACCATCAGGGCCGCCACCCCCAGCAGGAAGACCGCGCTGGCGAAGCCACCCAGCACCTCGATCTTCCAGGTGCCGAAGGCGAAGCGGGGGTCCCGGGCGTACTTGCGGGCGGCGGCGTAGGCGAAGGCGGACAGGCCGATGGCGAAGGCGTGGGAACTCATGTGCAGGCCGTCCGCCAGCAGGGCCATGGAGTTGAACCACAAGCCGGCGGCAATCTCCACCACCATCATGACGGCGGTGATCGCCATGACCAGGCGGGTGCCCCGTTCGGCCGCCTGGCTGCCGGTGTCGAAGACGTGCTCGTGAATCCAGGCGCTAAGGTCATTGGTGTGCATGATTATCCTGACCGCGGTCATCAATAACAGCGCCTGGAGGATGTGCAGGTGGTCCTCTCCGCCTTGCGCTCATACATGAAGTGAAGGGTAAGGCCCTGGGCCGCCGCCTGCCTCGTGGCCGGTCGCCAAGCTGCTCTCGGCTGCCTTGATAGCCCCGTTCCATCGCTGGGATGGGCAATCTCAAGGGGATCACGGCAAAGCCTCTGTCCAGAATTGCCTTGCAACACTCCCGCCGCACCCGCTCCGTCCCAGGCCAGCCGGTAGTCGGGGACCTCGACATCCTCCGCGAGGATGAGCACGCCCACGCGAGCCGATCACGGTTGGCCCTTGCCCGGTTCGGGTTGGCGCTTGAGGGGGGCGAAACCGGCCTCCGCCCCGGCCGTGGCGGTGGGAGCGGAGGGCTGCCGGCGCTTGCCGATGTTCTTGCGGTCCCGGTGGCGATCCTTGACCTTGGGGGCCTTGGCGGTGGGGGCTGTGAGGACTTTGGGCTGGGGTTTTTTGCCGGCGGAGCGGGACGGGGAGGGTCCCCGAAAGCGGCCCTCCAGGCCGGGGAGGGTCAGGGGTTGCAGGTCGAGCTGGAGATAGCGCTCGATGCTCTCCATCCGGTTCCACTCCGGCGGACTGACCAGGGTGATGGCCAGGCCCACGGCGCCGGCGCGGCCGGTGCGGCCGGTGCGATGGAGGTAATCGCTGCCGCTGCGGGGGACATCGAAGTTGATCACCAGATCCATGCCGGGGACGTCCAGGCCCCGGGCGGCGACGTCGGTGGCGATCAGGACGCGGATGCGGCCCTCCCGCAGCAGATTCAGCACCCGGACGCGCTCCGGTTGGTCCAGTTCCCCGTGCAGACTGGCGGCGCGCTGGCCGTTGCCCATCAGGAAGTTGCCGAGGGCCGTCGCCCGCTCCCGGGTATTGGTGAAGATAAGGATCTTGCCGGCGGCCTCTCCCTCGCCCTGGGTCAGGTAGGCGAGCAGCAGCCGGTGTTTGTGCTCCAGGTCATCCGCCAGCAGGCGCCGGTGACGGACGTCGGGATGGGCCGCGCGGTGAGAATCCACCTGGACCCGGTGGGGATCGCGCAGGGCGGCGTCGATGAACGACTGGAGGCCGCCGCGGCTCAGGGTGGCGGAGAAGAGCAGGGACTGCCGCTCCTCGTTGCAGGTCTGGATGATCTCCATCACGTCCGGGGCGAAGCCCATGTCCAGCATGCGGTCGGCCTCGTCCAGGACCAGGAACTCCAGGTCCCCCAAGTCCGTTGCCCCCCGCTCCAGGTGGTCGAGCAGTCGTCCCGGGGTGGCGATGAGGATGTCCGGGTTACGGCGCAGGGCGTTGACCTGATGGCTGGCGGCGACGCCGCCGACGATGACCCCGGCGGTGAGCCGGGTGAAGCTGGCGACCTGGAGGAAATGGTCTTGGATCTGATAGGCCAGTTCCCGGGTCGGGACCAGAATCAGGGCGCGGATGCCCTTGCGCGGGGCTGGCGTGGCCAGGAAGCGGCGCAGCATGGGCAGGAGGAAGGCGAGGGTCTTACCCGTGCCGGTGGCGGCGGTGACCAGCAGATCGGCGCCGGCGTTGGCCAGGGGAATCACCTGGCGCTGCACGGGGGTCGGTTCATTGAAGCCCAGTTTGTCCAGGCCCCGCAGCAGGGCATCCGGGAGATCGAAGGCGGAAAAGGGATCACGCATGAGATGGAATGAGTTCGTGCACGGTGGCGGAGCGGGATGCGGCGGTGCCGGCCTCAGCCGGCCTTGCCGCGCCAGGTGTAGACGGCGGTGACGGCATAGTTCCAGACGGCGCCCACCAGGATGCCGGCCAGGGCGGAGAGGACCCAGCCGGAATCGCCCTCGAACAGGTAGGTGGCGATACCGACGTTGGCGATGGCGCCGATGCTGCAGGCGAGGACGAAGGAGAACCAGCCCCAGATCAGTTGCCGGCCCCGCAGCCGCATGTCGCGGTAAGTCAGCACGTTGTTGAGGAAGAAATTGGTGGTCATGGCGACCAGGGCGGCGACGGACTGGCCGATGAGGAAGGAGGTGCCGAGCAGGCGGTTGAGGAGCCAGAGCACCGCCAGATGCACCAGGACGCCGGAGCCGCCGATGAGGGAGAAGGCGATGAATCGCACCGGAATGCGGGGACCGATGAGCTTCTGCAGCAGCATCAGCAGGTACTCCCAGAGCACGGCGTTGTCGAGTTTGCTCTCCCCCCGCTCGCGCTGGCGGAAGCCGTAAGGCATCTCCAGAAATTTCAGGGGACGGGGGGAGGAGGCGAAGATATCCAGGAGGATCTTGTAGCCGACACCGCTCAGATCGCCCACGCAGTCCGCCAGGATCGGGGCCCGTAACAGAAAGAAGCCGCTCATGGGATCGGCGAGGTCGGCGTGGATGAGGCGCTGGGCCATGCGGCTGGCCAAGCGGCTCATGGCCTGACGGCGCTGGTTCCAGTCACCCACGCTGCCGCCGCTGACATAGCGGCTGCCGACGACGATATCGAGCTCCTCGCTTTTGAGGCGCTCCAGCATCCGCGGCAGCAGGGTTTCGTCGTGCTGCAGGTCGGCGTCGATGACCGCCAGATAGGGCGCCGTGGTCGCCAGCATGCCCTCGATGCAGGCGGAGGAGAGGCCCCGCCGGCCCACCCGCCGCAGCAGACGGATGCGGGGGTCCTGGCGGGCCAGATCCCGCACCCGCTCCGCCGTCCCGTCGGGGGAGTCGTCATCGACGAAGAGGATCTCCCAGCGGATTCCTTCGAGACTGACGCCGATCCGCCGGGCGATCTCCGCCACATTGCCCGCCTCGTTGAAGGTCGGGATGATGATGGCGAGTTCGGGGGGAAGACAGGGGCCCCGGGTCGGGGTCGGATCAGGCATGGCGGCGGATTCCTGTGGCGAGCGCCGGCGGCTCTCCGCGGGCGAGACTATTGTAAGCTATGCCTCCCATAGCGGACAGGGCGCCCCAGGGTCGGTCAGGAATCGCCCTGCTGAGCCCTGCCCACCGGTTCCCAGCTTTTCTGTACCCCTCATGCCTTCAGGCCGACCGCTTCCCGCTTCCGCTCCCGCCACCCGCTGGCTCTGGCTGGCCTTCGGTCTCATCACCCTCTGGCGGCTGGCGGCCGCCTGGCTTCTGCCGGTGACCCAGGACGAGGCCTACTACATCGATTGGGCAAGCCGCCTGGACTGGGGTTATTTCGACCACCCCCCTGGGGTGGCCCTGCTCGCCCTCGGCTCCTGGCTCGCTCCCACCTCCGCCCTGGCGGGCCGGCTGGGTAATCTCCTGGCCGCGACCCTGACGCTGGCGTTGCTCATCCGCTTCTACCGCGCCTGTGGACTGGACCCCAAACAGCAGTTCCTGGCCCTGGTGGTCACCGCCGCGACCTTCGGTGGACTGGTCTCCGGCGTCCTCGCTACCCCGGATACCCCCCTGGCCCTGGCCTGGGTCCTGGCCCTGACCGAGGGGCTGGCCGCCCTGCGGGGGGACCGGCGTCGCTGGGTGACGGCGGGCCTCGCCACCGGACTGGGCCTGCTCGGCAAGTATGGCATGGCCCTGATCGGCCCGGTCTTTCTGTGGGCTATCCTCTGGGCCGACCCCAAGGCCCTGCGAACCCCCTGGCCCTATCTGGGCGCCCTGGCGGCCCTGCTGGTCTTCGCGCCCAATCTGGCATGGAACGCCCAGAACGACTGGCTGTCCCTCCGCTTTCAGTTCGGGCATGGCTTTTCCACCACCGCCGGGGTGGCCGATGCCGTCACCGGGGCGGTCATGGCCCTCCCGGAGCGGACCTCGCCCTTGGCCCAGGCGGGCCTGGCCGAACGCCTGGTCGCGGTCCTGGGTTTTCTGGGGATTCAGGCCGCCCTCTGGGGGCTGATGCTGTTGCCCTTGCTGATGGCACTGTGGCAGGCCATCCGCCGTTACGGCGGGCGGGATGCCAGCCATGGCGCCTCCGCCGGCCGCCCGGCGGGGGTGCATCCCGGCGCGCCGGCCCAGCAGGCTCAAGCCCTGGTTTCCCACGCCGCGCCGGCGGTGGGCAGGCCGGTGGCCGTCCGGGCGCTCCTGGTGGCCGGCACGGTCTTTCCGCTGGGATTTTTCGCCCTGGTGGCGGCCTTCAGCCCGGTCCAGCCCAATTGGGCCATCCTCTACCTGGTCACGGCCGTCCCCTTGCTGGTGGCCGGGCTCGGGAAGTTCGCTCGCTCCCTGCTGGTCACGGCCGGCATCAACCTGCTCCTGGTCAGCGTCTATGTCTTCCATGCCCGTACCGGGCTCCTGCCCTTACCCGACAAGCAGCAGCGGATCCTGTACGAGACCCATGGCTTCGCCGCCCTGGCCGCGGAGCTGGCGGCCCTCCCTGGCCCCGTGTTCGCCGACCGTTACCAACTCGTGGCGATGATGCGGTTTTACGCCCCAGGGCTGGAGATCACCCAATGGCCGGGACTCTTCCGTCCCTCGGAGTACCTGCGGGGGCGACTGCGTCCCCTGGCGGACCCGGAGGCGGTGGCCCGGGCTGGTGGCTTCTGGCTGCTGAGCCGGGACCCGTACCGTCCCGCCATCCCCGGCTTTCGCCTCGACCGGCAGCGCGTCCTCTACGACTGCCTCCATCAGGGGCCGCGGGAGGCCCTGGCCGATCAGCCGGAACCCTGTACCGCGCCTATTCATCGTTGGTGGCTCGTGCGCTATGTCCCCGCTCCGACCGCTTGAAGCTTTCCACCGCTGGCTCTGGCTGGCCTTCATCGGCTGCGGCCTGGTGCTGGCCCTTTTTCCCCAGATCGATCTGGCCGTCTCCGGTCTCTTCTACACCCCCGGGGTGGGCTTTACCGCCCGTGGGACCTGGTTCGAGCGCCTGGTGCATGAATCCACCTACTGGCTGCTGGTCCTGGGGGTGCCGGCCATGATCGCCGTCTGGTGGGTTCGCCGCCGGGGCGGGCGCCGGGGCCTGGCTGGCGGCGCCGATCCTGGTCCCACGGACGGAACCGGATCTGGCCGCCGGTACCTGAGCGGGCGCGATCTGGCCTATCTGCTGCTGGTCCTGGCCCTGGGACCGGGACTCATCGTCAACGGCATCCTGAAAGAGCACTGGGGCCGCGCCCGGCCGGTCAACTGCGTGGACTTCGGTGGTACCCAAACCTTTACCCCGGCCTTCGTCCTCAGCGATCAGGGGGGCAAGTCCTTCAGCTCCGGCCATGCCGCCGGCTCCGCCTACTGGGTGGTGGTCGCCCTGGTCCTGGCCCGGGGGCCCCGGCGACGCTACTGGCTGGGGCTGGCGGTGGGCTACAGTCTGCTGGTGGCCTGGGCGCGCCTGGCCGCCGGGGGGCATTTCTTCAGCGATATCCTCATCTCCTGGTTCATCCTCGCCCTGCTGGCCTGGGGGTTGTACGGGCGGCTCTATCCCGCCCCCGTGACCAAGCCGCCAACGGCAGTTGCGTAATTCAGTCGCCATGCCCACCCCCGATGCCATGCCGTTACGCGGAGACTTGCAACATCCGGCACGGGTGGTCCTGGCGCTGATCGGTTTCTTCCTGGTCTTTCGCCTGCTGATCGCGGCGTCCCTGGGGCTGGGGGTCGACGAGACCTACACCCTGGCCAGCGCCCGTGACCTGTCGCTGTCCTATTTCGATCATCCCCCCCTCCATTACTGGCTGATCCATGCCACGACGCCCTGGCTGGGGGAGGGGCGGGCGGCGCGGCTGCCCTTCGTTTTCCTCTTTGCCGGGACCTCCTGGCTGCTCTTCGCCCTGACACGCCACCTCTTCGGGGCCCAGGCCGGGGTCTGGGCGGTGCTGGCCCTCAACCTGTCGGCCTTCTACACCCTGTCGGGCGGGGGGCTGGTGCCGGATGGTCCCTTGCAGTTTTGCCTCCTGGCCGCGGCCCTCATCCTGGCCAAGGGGCTGTTCCCTGGTGCCGGGCTTGACGCGATCGACGCGGTCCCGACTCGTCTTCCTGGCGCTCCTCCCCCCGCCCCTTCGCCCTGGCGGACCTGGCCCCTGGCCGGTCTCTGGCTCGGCCTGGCGGGGCTCTCCAAGTACCATGCCGCCCTGTTCGCCCTGGGGCTGCTGGGCTATCTCCTCAGCCTGCCGCGGGGACGCCGGCTGCTGCTTCACCCCGCCCCCTGGGTGGGGGCGCTCATCGCCCTCCTGGTGGTGTCGCCGGCCCTGGCGTGGAACGTCCAGCATGACTGGGTCTCCCTGGCCTTCCAAACCGGGCGGGGCTTGCCGCGCGGGCTGCGACTGGGCCAGGTCCTGGCGAATGTCGCGGGGCAGATGGCCTGGATCCTGCCCTGGGTCTTCATCCCCCTCGTCATCGCCGCCTGGGGTGCTCTCCGTCGTGGCCGCGGCGCCGAGCGCTCCTGGTTTCTGCTCTGTCTGGCCCTGCCCACCCTGGCCATCTTCACTTTGGTGCCCCTCTGGGGGAGCCGTGGCCTGCCCCATTGGCAGATGCCGGGCTGGCTGATGCTCTACCCCTTGCTCGGCGCCTGGCTGGCGGCGTCCGCCCGCCGGGCTGTCTGGCCCCGGCGTTGGGCCCTGGCCGCGGGCGCCGCCCTGAGCGGACTCGTTTTCCTCGCCGTCGGCCATGCCGCCACCGGCCTGGGGCGCGTCTGGTTCCCGGGGCTCCTCGCCAAGGACCCGACCCTGGAGGCCTTGGAGTGGACTGCCCTGCGCCCGGAACTCGAGGCGCGCGGCCTGCTCGATCACCCCGGCCTCTTCGTCCTGGCCCCCCACTGGATCAGTGGCGGCAAACTCGACCATGGTCTCGGCGGCGCCCTGCCGGTGGTGGTGTTCGGTCCCGACCAGCGCCATTTCGCCTTCCGCCAGGACCTGGGGCTTCTGCTTGGCCGGGATGCCCTCATCATTGGCCCGGAGGGGCAGGTGTCCCGGGTCCTGCCGGACCTGACCGACTATTTCGATCGCCTGGAGGAGTTGCCGCCCCTGACCCTGGGTCGGGGTGGCAGGCCGGAGGTCGCGCTACGCCTCCTCCTGGGCGAGCGGTTACGCCAGCCGCTGCCGGCGGCATACGGTCTGGCGGTCGAACGCCGGCGGACCCTGGATACGCGGCCCGCGGCAGCCGATACCCAGCCCCCGGTACCCGCTTTCCACCAAGAGTGAGATCGAGATGAATCTGAAATTCTGGAAAAAAAAGCCAACTCCAGGCCCCGGACCCGGCGAGCCGGGCTGGGAACAGGGCCTGGTGGAACGGGTGGTGACCGAGGGCCTGCGGGAGCAGCGCCGGAGCCGACGCTGGGGTCTGGTGTTCAAACTGCTGACCTTTGCCTACCTCTTCGCCCTGTTGGGGCTGTTTTGGGAGGACAAGGTCGTGGAGGGCCTGAAGCCGGCCGAAAAGCATACGGCGGTGATCGACATCAAGGGCGTCATCGCCGCCGGCGCCACCGCCAGCGCCAAGGATGTCATCGTCGCCCTGGGCAAGGCCTACGAGGACAAGAATACCAAGGGCATCATCCTGCGGATCAACAGCCCCGGCGGCAGTCCGGTGCAGGCGGGCCAGATCAATGACGAGATCCGCCGGCTGCGGGAGAAGCACAAGGACATCCCCGTCCATGCCGTGGTGTCCGACCTTTGCGCCTCCGGTGGCTACTACGTGGCGGTGGCGGCCGAGGCTATCCACGTGGATAAGGCGAGCCTGATCGGCTCCATTGGGGTGCGTCTGGACGCCTTCGGTTTCGAGGAGGCCATGAAGGACCTGGGCATCGAACGCCGGCTCCTTACCTCTGGCGCCAACAAGGGAATCCTCGATCCCTTTTCCCCCATGTCGGAGGTCCAGAAGGCCTTTCTCCAGGGTCAACTCGACCAGTTGCACCAGCAGTTCATCACCGTGGTCAAGGCCGGGAGGGGCGATAAACTCCAGGGTGGCGAGGAGATCTTCAGTGGCCTGTTCTGGAACGGCGAGGAAAGCCTCCGCCTGGGTCTGGCCGACCATCTCGGCAGTCCGGAATCCGTCGCCCGGGACGTCATCGGCGCGGAAAAACTGGTCGAATTCACCGCGAAGAAGGAGCTGTTCGAGCGCCTCGCGGACCGGGTCGGCACGGCCCTGGCCACCGGCCTGATGGAGGTGACGGGGTTCGGCTATCCCCTAGTGCGCTGATCCTGTTGCGCTCAGGCACTGCGTAAAATCCTCGCAGATCAATCTTCGGTATCTGCGGATCGGGGGGCCTGTGGCGGGGGACGCCGGGAATAGGTCCCGGTAGGCTTGACGACCGCCTCCTTGCGGTCGACACC
>SBFV01000290.1 GCA_006227775.1 Gammaproteobacteria bacterium
CCCGGGCGAGAAAGTCGGCACCACCGATATCCAGCATGACCCGGGTCTCCTCTACCTGCTCGTCGGGAAGGAAGACGGCGACGAAGCGGGCGACCACCAGATCGAAGATGCGCCGTGATGCCGGCGGCATACCGGGAGGCGGGCCCTTGCCGGTGGGAAGGATGGCGTGATGGTCGGTGAGTTTGCCACTGTCCACGTAGGCCTTGCCCAGCCGGTGACCCGACTCCAGCCGCGCCAGGGCCGCCGCGATCAGGTTGCTTGCCAGCGCGCCGACGCCGGGGGGAGATCCGGTCTCGTCCGGACGCGCGGGGGTAGCCCTGGCACCGAGGCCCCGCGTCGAGGCGGTCCCAACGGCCGGTGGCCGCCCCGGGGCTGCCTCGGCGGCCAGGGCGCGCTCCAGCCCCCGCAGGATGCCTGGCAGCTTGGGCACCAGGTCCTCCGGGATGTGGCGACTTTCCGTACGCGGGTAGCTGATCAGTTTATAGGTCTCGTAGAGGGCCTGGGCCTGCTCCAGGACCTGGGCGGCGGTGAGGCCAAAGCGGCGGTTGGCGTCCCGTTGCAGGCTCGTCAGGTCATAGAGGGGCGGGGGACGATGACGACGGACCTTCTGGTCGATGCGCTTGACCAGCCCGGTCGCGTGGGGCGCCAGTTCCCGTTGCAGTCGCTCGGCCTCGGCGCGATGCTCCAGGCGAGTTTCCCCGTCCCGGCAGTATCTGGCGCGAAAGCCCTCCGCCAGGGTCGCCACCAACTCATAGAAGAAGGAGCTGACAAAGCCCTCGATGGCCTGGTCACGGGCGACGATCATGGCCAGGGTCGGCGTCTGCACCCGGCCGATGGTACAGAGGACGCGATTGTGGACCGTGTAGGCCCGGGTCAGGTTCATGCCCACCAGCCAGTCCGCCTGGGCCCGGGCCCGGGCCGCCCGCGCCAAGGGGTCGAAGTCCGCCCCGGGGCGGAGACGGGCCAGCCCCTCGCGGATCGCCTCGTCCGTGAGGCTGGAGACCCAGAGACGCCGAAAGGGCTTGCGGCAGCGCGCATGCTCGTAGATGAGGCGGAAGATATGCTCCCCCTCCCGCCCGGCGTCCGTGGCGCAGACGATGCTCTCGGTATCGGGGGCGTTGAGCAGACCCTCGACGATCCGCAATTGACTGGCGGTGCGGGCGTCCGTGCGCAACTGCCAACGCTCCGGGATCATGGGTAACTGGGCCAGGGACCAGCGCCCCGCCCAGGCACCGCCGTAGTCATTCGGCTCGGCGAAATGGACCAGGTGCCCCAGGGCCCAGGTTACCCGGTAGCCGCCCCCCTCCAGGTAGCCATCCCCCCGGCGTCCGGCCCCCAGGACGCGAGCGAGATCCCGGCCCACACTGGGCTTTTCCGCCAGGATGAGGATGGACATAACCGGACCTTCAGGCCCCTGACCCCTCAGACCGGTAGGCTCGGGCTGCCCAGGGGGCGGACTCAATCCCCAAGCAAGACACGCTTGGCCTCGTTGAGTTTGGCGGCCAGATAGTCGGACCCCCCCCGATCCGGGTGCAGGCGTTGCATCAGACGGCGGTGGGCCGCCCGGATGTCATCCTCCACCGCCCCCGGTCCCAGACCCAGGACCGCCAGGGCCTCTTCCCGGTTCATGGCGCGGCCGCCGGGGGTCTGACCCCCCCCGCCCCCCGGGGCGGAATCCGCTCCAGCCCCCTCCGCCCCGGCTCGCCAACCCGCCCCCTGGGTCCGATCCAGATATGCCTCCAGCAAGGCCGCCGACTGGCTATCCTCCAGGCGACACAGATCCAAGAGCCGGAACAACTCCGCCTGGCTCAGGCTGGACAGATGCCGTCCCTGGAATTCGCCCTCCAGGACCATGCCATCCAGGTCGCCGGTGGCATGATCCAAGCTCATGGCGAGAAAACGGGTCCGGATGGCGGAGGTCTGGCCTCCTCCCGCGGTGGCGGCCCCCTGAATACCGCCCCCGGCGAGGCCCCCCAGGCCCAGGGAGCGGAGGGCCTGGCGAATGGCCGGTAACATGAGCAGCAGGTTGATCCCGCGCATCACCACCGGGATGGCCGCGGCAACGGCGGCGAAGAGGGGGTTGAGACGACCGGTCAGGGCCAGAAAAAACACCAGGCCGATGCCGCCCCAGAGGGCCCCCTGGCGGAGGCGCCGCGCGACCTGGGCGCTGGGGGTCTTACGGAACCAGTACAAAAACCAGACAAGGCCGGCAATGGCCAGGAGGAAGAGGAGCAGGCGTCCGGCCATGGGCTAGTTCCGGCCCAGGTCACGGGTTAGCCGCAAGGCTGCTCCGCCACGCCGGTGGGCAAAGTCCTCCAGGGCCGTGCGTCCGCCGGCGGCATAGACGGCCACGGCACTGAGGAGCTCCCGCAGCACACCGGGACTGCCGGCATCGAAGGGGCTCCAGGCGCCGCCACTGAGACGCGCGATGTCGCGCAAGGTGGGCTCCGCCTGGGGATCGCGCCCTTCCTGAAAGACGAAGACCGGCAGCCCCAGCAGCCCGAGTTGACCGGCGAGATCCCGCAGGCAGGCCGGTTCCTCCTCCATGGCGTCGCCGACCAACACCAGGGCATTGACCTTGGTTCGTCGGGTCTCGGCGATGGCATGCTCCAGGACTCGCCCGATCTGGGTCAGACCCGCCAGGCAGCGCACCCGAACCATCAGCGCCAGTAATTCCTCGGCCTGGTGACACCAGGGAGAGGCGGTAAATTCATGGAAGCCGCCGTAGTGGCAAAGCTGCACCGCCAGCCCGCCCAGGCTGGCCGTTTCGCTGAACATGGCGGCCTGGATCGACATGGCCTGATCCCAGCTCGGCTCCCGACTGGCGGTGGCGTCCATGGCGAACATCAACCGCCCACGGCTGCCGGTGGCCGGCGCGGGAATGGCCTGAAGCTGACGCAGAAAGGCGGCCAGGGCACCCGCGCTGGCGGCGGGTCCCAAATCGCGGCGACCCTCAGTCATGGTTCGCGGCTCCTCCAGTCATGGGTCGGGGATCGGGACGTCCCTTGGGAATATGGGGACATCGCCCATCGATGGTCGACTCTTCCGGGTCTCCCCCTCAGCGCCGAATGTTGCAGTGCTTCCGTTATGGATGCTGGTGCCACCAGGAAGGGATAACGGGAGTGATGCCACCAGGAGAGCGTACCGCGGATAAGGATCCCGATTATACCCATCCCAAGCCGATTGTTTACGGCGTCCCCCGCCGGACAGCATCCGGCTCGGCTGTGCCGAACAGAGGTTTACGCGGTTTGTAACGCTCGACCAGCCTGGGCGGGCACCGGCCCATTTTA
>SBFV01000204.1 GCA_006227775.1 Gammaproteobacteria bacterium
CATAGGAGATGAGATTGATGGCCAGCTCCTCCGCTGCCAGATTGGCGGCATAGAGGGTGCGGGCATGAATGGGCTGAGACTGGCCGAACGCCTGGAGGGCGCTGGCCAGCCGTTCGATCTCGGAAACCTGATTACGCAGTTCCAGATGGAGCGTATCCGATACTTCTTCAGTCGCGGCGGTCATGACGGTGGCGGGGTCGCGGTGTGAGGGTGGCCTATGATCGCATGACTCGGGAGGCGGAACTATGGAGGAAAGCCTAACCATCATGAAGGGTGACATCCTTAACCCCTAGCGATTAAAGAACCTGACCTGCGTTGTCATGTTGAACGGGTAGCGCCACTGCCCGATCCGCCGCAAGGAGGGCAAGCTGGACCCTGAGCGCCGTCGATGGAGCCTCTTTATCGCAAGAGTTGCGATGATTGGGCCATCAACGAGTGTCAGCCGGCCGGGCGGCCATGTTCGGCGGCATGGGCGGCCACGGCGGCGAGGAAGTCGGCGCCGTAGCGCTCCAGCTTGACCGCGCCGACGCCGGTGATCTGGCTCAACTCCTCCTCGTCCCGGGGGCGGTGGCGGACCAGTTCGCGCAGGGTGATATCGCCGAAGATGACGTAGGGGGGAAGATTCTGGGCCTGGGCCAAGGCGCGGCGCAGGGCGCGCAGCCGTTCCCAAAGGGCCAGGGCCTCGGGATCGCCCTCGAAGCCGGAGGGCCGCCGATCCCCCCTCCCGGCCCGGTCGCCGCCCAGGACCCCTTCGCGGCCACCGCTATGACCATCGCTACGACCACCGTAACGACCGCCACCGCCGTCGCGACCGCCGGCCTGATCCCGGCCAAAGGGTCCCGGCCGACCGCGGGGTCTGGGGTCGCGCCGGAGGCGCACCGCCTGCTCGCCCCGCAGCACCGGCCGGCTCTGCTCGGTGAGCTTGAGAGCACCATGGCCCGCCACATCGACGCTCGCCAGGCCGGCGGCCACCAGTTGCCGCAACACCGACTTCCACTCTTCCGCGCTCAGTTCCCGGCCGATGCCGAAGGTGGAGACCCGGTCGTGGCCAAAGCTCTTGATGCGCGGATTATCCTTGCCCAGCAGCACGTCGATCAGATAGTTGGAGCCAAAGCGCATGCCGGTGCGGTAGATGCAGGACAGGGCCTTGCGGGCGGCCTCGGTGCCATCCCAGCTTTGCACCGGTTCCAGGCAGGTGTCGCAGTTGCCACAGGGCCGGGGCAGTTCTTCGCCGAAGTACTTGAGCAACACCTGGCGGCGGCAGGCGGTGGTTTCGCAATAGCCGAGCATGGCGTTGAGACGGTGGTGCTCGACCCGCTTGAAGCGCTCCTCCGCCTCCGAGTTATCGATGAAGTTGCGCAGGGCGGCCATGTCGGACAGGCCATAGGCCAGCCAGGCGTTGGCAGGCAGGCCATCGCGCCCGGCGCGCCCGGTCTCCTGGTAGTAGCCCTCCAGGCTCTTGGGCAGGTCCAGGTGGGCGACGAAGCGCACGTCCGGCTTGTCGATGCCCATGCCAAAGGCGATGGTGGCAACCATGATGAGGGGGTCGTCGCGCAGGAAGGCCGCCTGGTGCTTACGGCGGATCTCCGCGGTCAGGCCAGCGTGGTAGGGCAGCGCCCGGAAGCCCTCCCCATGCAGAAACTCCGCGGTCTCCTCCACCCCGCGCCGCGACAGGCAGTAGACGATGCCCGAGTCCTGGGCGTGCTCGGCGCGCAGAAAGCGCAGCAACTGGCGGCGGGGCTGGTCCTTCTGCACCACCCGGTAACGGATGTTGGGCCGGTCGAAACTGGAGAGGAACTGCTCGGCCTCCTGGAGGGCGAGGCGCTCGACGATCTCCCGCCGGGTCAGGTGGTCGGCGGTGGCGGTGAGGGCGATGCGGGGGATCTGGGGCCAGCGTTCATGCAGCAGGTTGAGTTGGATGTATTCGGGGCGGAAGTCATGGCCCCACTGGGAGACGCAATGGGCCTCGTCGATAGCGAAGAGGGCGATGCGGCTCTGGTCCAGCAGGGCGAGGAAGCGCTCGGTGAGCAGGCGTTCCGGGGCCACGTAGAGCAGGTCGAAAGCGCCGGTGACCAGGCCCTGCTCCACCGCCCGCGCCTCCTCCCAGGTCTGGGACGAATTGAGGAAGGCCGCCCGCACCCCGAGCTGGCGCAGGGCGTCCACCTGATCCTGCATCAGGGCGATGAGGGGCGAGACCACGATACCGGTGCCGGGCCGTGCCAGGGCGGGGATCTGGTAGCAGAGGGACTTGCCGCCGCCGGTGGGCATGAGGACCAGGACGTCGCCGCCGGCGATGACCCGGTCGATGATCGCCGCCTGAGCGCCGCGGAATTCGGCATAGCCGAAGACCCGCCGCAGCAGGTCCAAGGGCTGGGGTGGCATCCTAGTCCAGCGCCATGAAGCCAGTCATTGGCGCTTCCTGAAGGCAGTCAGTGGAGATTGAGCTGGGTTTCCTTCAACCGCAATGCCGGTGCCAGTGCCGCAAACGCAAGCGCAATCGCGCCCAGGGGTGGCGAGCCCTCTCACGAAGCTAGCGCAGCTTGCCAAGCATGCGCACCAGATCCATGCTGGCGGTGAAAAAATCCTCCTTTTCGTGGCCCTTGCACCAGGCCGCGATGCGGTTCAGGGCACCGTCGATGTCCGCGCCGATCAGGACGTCCTTGCCCAGGGATAGGTTGAGCCCGGTGACGAAGCCCGTGAGCCAGTCCTTGTAGCGCAGATATTCCAGGTCCTGGAGGTCATCCCCGGCGTCACGTCCTTTGACGGTGGCGTTGAAGGCCGCGCAGGATTTGACCCCGTAGCCCCAGATCGGCGGTAACTTCTCCGCCTTGACCGGGAGCGGGGCGAGCAACAGGGGCAGGAGGGCGAGGATCAGGGAGTGAGGGAGGAATCCCCGCGGCTTTGGGGTTTTCGGCCGAACCGTGAAAGAGCCAATGAGGGATGCGCGCGGTCTGGACATGGCAACAGGGTAGGACGGATATCAGGCTGGCGAGGGTCCCCGTCAGGGGCGTGGTGGCAGAGAGCGGGACTCTTGGCTCTTGGGTTTTGGTTTGGGGTTTGGGGTTTGGTATTGGCGCCCTATTCTGCCCCGCCGGACCGAGAGGGAAAAGGGGCGCTGTGCGGATCAGACCGGATCAGGGCAGGCCCGCCGGGGGCTGGCGGCCGGCGAGGAAAATCCGCACCACCTGTTCCGCCGCCGCTTCGAGCAGTTCCTCTGCCCGGGCCATGGCGACAGCCAGACTCAGGGGGCCGGGGCAGAGGCTGAGAGCGGCGGTGAAGCCCCGTTCGGCCAGCCCTGGCAGGCCAGGGTCCAGGCTGCCGGCGATGACGACACAGGGAACGCCGGCGCGTCTGGCCCGCGCGGCGACCAGCGCCGGGGCCTTGCCGGCCAGGGTCTGGCTATCCAGTCGCCCTTCCGCGGTGAGGACGAGATCGGCCCCGGCGAGGTGGCGGTCAAATTCCAGCATCTCCAGAACGAGTTCGGCCCCAGGCATCAGGCGTGCGCCGCAGAAGACCCTTAGGCCAAACCCCAGCCCCCCGGCGGCGCCAGCCCCGGGCCGGGAGCGGAGAAACCATGGGTCTGGCGCTGCATCCCTGCCTGATGGTCCCTCTTCGCCTGGCGGCCCCTCGCCAGCCCTGGGTCCCTCCTCGCCCCGTGGCTCTTGCCCGCTTAGTGAGGTCGTCCCCCCCCTCGCCAGCCCCCCCGCCACCAGGTCGGCGAGATGGCTCAGCCCCGCGTCCAGCAGACCCACCTGATCCGGGGTGGCGCCCTTCTGGGGGCCATAAACCGCCGCAGCTCCCCGGGGACCGGTCAGGGGGTTGTCCACGTCGCACACCGCCTGGATAGCGACCCGTTTCAGCCGGGGATCGGCCCCGCTGCCGTCGATGCGCGCGATGGCGGCCAGCCCCGCCCCCGTCGGTGGCACCAACCGGCCATCGGCAGCCAGAAAGCGATAACCGAGGGCGGTCGCCATCCCAATGCCGCCGTCGGTGGTGGCGCTGCCGCCAATGCCGACCAACAGGGTCTCAGCCCCCAGATCCAGGGCGGCGCGCATCAATTCGCCCGTGCCCAGGCTGGTGGTGACCAACGGATTCCGTTGTCCCTCGGGCACCAGGGCCAGGCCACTGGCCAGGGCCATCTCGATCAGAGCCAGGCGACGCTCCGGCACCCAGGCCAGTGCCGCCTCGACCGGCGCGCAATGGGGGCCCGTCACCTGGACCGGTATCCGCCGGGCTCCCAGACCTTTCACCGCCAGCTCCAGCAGACCATCACCCCCGTCGGCGACCGGCACCTCGACCCCTTCGGCCGCCGGTGCCGCCCGCCGCGCACCCCGGGCCAGGGCCCGGGCCGCGGCCAGGGCGCCACAACTGCCCTTGAGGGCATTGGGCGCGAGGAGAATCTTCATGGTCTCATGGCCTGGTATCAGCCCTTGGTCAGCCCTGGTCAGTTTTCGGTCAGCCCCTGGTCAGGTGCGGAGGAGGTAATTCGCATGGGATTTGATTATCGATAAGATTATCCTTGAATCTGGACCCCGGAAACAGCGAGCGTTCTATCCCCGATGAACCTGCGTGAAATCCAATACATATTGGCCGTTGCCGACGAACGACACTTCGGCAAGGCGGCGGAGCGCTGCTTTGTCAGCCAACCGACCCTGAGCGGGCAGATCAAGAAACTGGAGGAGGAACTGGGGGTGATCCTCTTCGAGCGGACCAATCGCTCCGTGGAGATCACCCCCATCGGTCAGAGCATCCTCCACCATGCCCGCCTGCTGCAAGAACAGGTGGATGCCATCGAGCAGGTCGCCCGCGCCCATCAGGATCCCCTGGAGGGCCCGTTGCGCATCGGCGCCATCCCCACCCTCAGTCCCTATCTCATGCCCCTGATCCTGGTGCCGCTCAAGCGCCAGTATCCCCAGTTGCGCCTGGTGCTGTCCGAGGAGCTCACGGAGCCCCTCATCGCCCGCCTCCAGCACCATGACCTGGACGCGGCCCTGCTCGCCACCCCCGTCGACGACCAGCCGGATCTGGTCCAGGCGCCGCTCTTCGACGAGTCCTTCTGGCTGGCCCACCCGCGCGACCATCCCCTGTACTACAAGGACGAGATCTCGGCGCAAGACCTGACCGAGATCGATCTCCTGCTGCTGGCCGAGGGCCATTGCCTGACTCATCAGGTCATGGAGGTCTGCCACCTGTCCGAACGGCCCCAGCGCGGCGAGATGGCGGACCTGCGCGCCGCCAGCCTGGAGACCCTGCTGCAGTTGGTGGGGGCCGGCTTCGGCTGCACCCTGGTGCCGGCCCTGGCCATCCGCGGCGGCTGGATGACCGATTCCGGCATCATCGCTCGCCCCCTGCACCTGCCGGATGCCTTCCGCCGCATCAGCCTGGTCTACCGGCGCAGTTTCCCGCGGCCCCAGGCCCTGGCGGCCTTCGCCGGCGTGCTGCTGGCGCACCTGCCCAACACCGTCCGACGGCTGGCGGTGCCTGAGGTCCCGCTCGCCCTGGCCAAGACAGCCATGCCGGCCTGAGCCCGGGAGGACAGTCCATGCGTAGCGGTTATCTTCTTCTGGAGACCAGCGCCTCCCACCCGGGCCTGGTGCGCATCTTCATCGCCGCAACGCTGCCGCCGCTCCCAGGCCCCGCCGCCGACCCGGAGCTGCGCCACGCCGTGCGCTGCGATGACATCGACGTGGCCCGCATGCATGCCCACGAGCTGCTGCGCCGCCGCCTGGTGGACATTGATGCCGGCCTCTATCGGGCTGGCCCCCTGGAGGCGGTCGCCGCCGTCGAATCCATCGGTCTGAGCCACCGTCGGGTCTATCTCGACCCGGTCCTGGCCGCCGACCCCGCGCTGGAGCCGGCCATCGCCACCCTGATCGCCCGGCGACAGCGCCGCGACCGTATCTGGGAATGGGTGGGCATGGCGGCCCTGGGGCTGCTATTGATCAAGGTGTTGCTCGGCTTCTGAAGCTCGATCACTTGCCGGGTGAAACCAGGCCCCGGTCAGATCTGTCCCCCTTGCGCAACATGTCGCGAAATAGTAATAACAGTCAAGGGCTTGGCAGCGCTTCGCGGACCTGGCTATAATTCGGCCAATCGAATCAGCCACCAGAGGCGGTTCCCGTCAGCAGGAGCCGCCTTTTTCTTTTTTGCTTTTGCCGGTGCATGGAGCGGCTTGACGAATGAGCGACCCCTTGATGGCGACCTACCGGCGCCTGCCGGTCACCTTCACCCACGGCGAGGGCGCCTGGCTGTGGGACCAGACCGGAAAACGCTATCTCGACGCCCTCTCCGGCATCGCCGTCTGCGGGCTGGGCCACGCCCACCCCGCGGTGCGGGAGGCCCTGTGCGACCAGGCCGGGACCCTGGTGCATACCTCCAACCTCTACCAGATCGCCGCCCAGACCGAGCTCGGCGCCCGCCTGACCGCCCTGGCGGGGATGGACCGGGTCTTCTTCGGCAATTCCGGGGCCGAGGCCAACGAGGCCGCCATCAAACTGGCTCGCCTTTATGGCCACCATCGCGGGGTCGAGAAGCCGGCCATCCTGGTCATGGAGAACAGCTTCCACGGTCGTACCCTGGCCACCCTTACCGCCACGGGCAACCGCAAGGTTCAGGCCGGCTTCGAGCCCCTGGTGCAGGGCTTCGTCCGCGTTCCCTACGACGACCTGGCGGCGGTCGAGACCGCCGGGGCCTATCGCCACGACCTCGTCGCCATCCTGGTGGAGCCCCTCCAGGGTGAGGGCGGCATCCGCGTCCCCGCCACCACCTATTTGCCGCGCCTGCGGGAGATCTGCGATCGCCATGGCTGGCTGCTGATGCTGGACGAGATCCAGACCGGCATGGGGCGCACCGGCAAGCTCTTCGCCCATCAGCACGGCGGCATCCTGCCCGACGTCATGACCCTGGCCAAGGGCCTGGCCAACGGCGTACCCATTGGCGCCTGCCTGGCCCGGGGGGCGGCGGCGGAGGTCCTGGGCCCCGGTACGCACGGCTCCACCTTCGGCGGCAACCCCCTGGCCTGCCGCGCCGCCAGCGCCGTGCTGGCGGTCATCGAGGCAGAGGGGCTGGTGGCCCGGGCCGCCGAGCGGGGCGCGCAACTGCTGGCCGGCTTCCGCCAGGCCCTGGCCCAGCAACCGGGGGTGCGCGATGTCCGCGGCCTGGGGCTGATGATCGGCATCGAGCTCGACCGCCCTTGCGCCGATCTGGTTGGCCGGGCCCTGGCGGCGGGATTGCTGATCAACGTGACCGCCGACAGCGTCATCCGTCTGCTCCCTCCCCTCATCCTGGAACCGGCCCAGGCTGAGCTGCTGGTCAGCGAACTGACACGGCTGATAGCGGACTTCCTGTCCACCACACCCCCCCCGGCCCACGGGAGCTGAGATCGCCATGCACGACCCTCGCCCCCTCCGCCATTTTCTCCGCCTCAGCGACCTGGAACCGGCCGAGGCGCGGGCCTTGCTGCGGCGGGCCACGGAACTCAAACGCCTGCGACGGGCCGGGGAAGTCTATGCCCCCCTGATCCACAAGGTCATGGGCATGATCTTCGAGAAGGCCTCCACCCGCACCCGGGTCTCCTTCGAGGCCGGCATGGCCCAGTTCGGCGGTCACGCCATCTTCCTTTCCCCCAGGGACACCCAGCTCGGCCGCGGGGAGCCCGTCGCCGACAGCGCCCGGGTCCTGTCGCGGATGGTGGACGTGATCATGATCCGCACCTTCGCCCATGCCATCGTCGAGGAGTTCGCCGCGCATTCGCGGGTGCCGGTGATCAACGCCCTCACCGACTATCTCCACCCTTGCCAGTTGCTGGCGGACATGCAGACCTGGTTCGAGCACCGCGGCGATATCCGTGGACGCGCCGTCGCCTGGGTGGGGGACGGCAACAATATGTGCCAGTCCTATCTGGAGGCGGCCTGCCTCTTCGATTTCCAGTTGCGTATCGCCTGCCCGGTGGGCTTCGACCCGGACCCGGGGTTAGTCGCCGCCGCCGGGGACCGCTGCGTCCTGCTGCGGGATCCCCGCGCGGCGGTGGCCGGGGCGGACCTGGTGGTCACCGACGTCTGGACCAGCATGGGTCAGGAGGCCGAGCAGGAGGCCCGCCTGCGCGCCTTTGCCGGCTTTATCGTCGACGAGGCCATGATGGCCTTGGCCCAGCCGGACGCCCTCTTCATGCACTGCCTGCCGGCGCACCGGGGCGAGGAGGTGTCCGCCGGGGTCATCGACGGCCCCCAATCGGTGGTCTGGGACGAGGCGGAGAACCGGCTCCACAGTCAGAAGGCCCTGCTGGAATTCCTGCTGCTCGGGCCAGCCCGGGAGCCCGTCGGTCAGGTCCCGACGCCATGACCCACCGCGCGGCCTCCCGGCTGTGGCGCCGGCCGAGCCTCCTGCTGGGCCTGGGGCTGACGGCGCTGGGGCTGCTCGCCACGTCCCAGGCGAGCGCCGAAACCTATTACGTCAGCGATCATTGCGAGGTCCCTTTGCGGGCCGGGGAAAGCCTCAAATACAAGGTGCGGCGCACCCTCAGCACCGGTACCCCCCTCGAAATCCTTGGCCGCAACGACAAGAGCGGCTATAGCCGGGTCAAGACGACGGATGGCCTGGTCGGCTTCGTCGCCAGCGACCGGCTCCAGGTAGAGCCCGTCGCCCGCGATCAGGTCGCGGGCCTGGAGGCCAAGATCCAAGAACTGGAGGCCCGGTTCGCCGCCCTACCCCCCTCCCTGCAAGAGGTGCAGGTGACCCTGGATGCCACCCTCGCCGATAAACGACGCCTGGAAGAGGAGTTGCTGAGCATCCGCCAGGCCGCCGGCGATGCCCCGCGCATCCTGCGGGAGCGCGGGGAGTTGCGTCAGACCGTGGCCGACCTCACCCGCCAGGTGGCCGAGCTGGAACAGATCAACCGGGAACTCGACCACAGCAACAACCAGCGCTGGTTCCTCATCGGTGGTGGGGTCATCGTCGGCGGTATCCTGTTGGGCTTCTTCCTGCCCCAGGTGCGCTTCGGCCGCCGCTCCCGGACCTTCGACTCCCGCATCTGAACCCACCGCCCCTTCGATCTCACCGCCGTCCTTACGCCATCACGACCCCGCCCTTCCCACCTCATCCCCGTCCTTGGGACCTCGGCGGTCCCTCAGTGTAATTCCACCTCCAGGGTGAGGCGTT
>SBFV01000462.1 GCA_006227775.1 Gammaproteobacteria bacterium
CCCGCCGCCCCGCGCCGGACCCACCGCCCCGGCGCCCTGCAAATCCATGCCCAGCCCCTGGCTCAAGCCGCCGCCCCCGGCCGGCTGGATCCGCGCAACGCCGCCTATGTCCTGGCCTGCCTGGCCCGCGCCTGCGATGGCTGCCGGGGAGGGGAGTTCGACGCCCTGGTGACGGGACCGGTCCACAAGGGCGTGATCAACGACGCCGGCATCCCCTTCAGCGGACATACGGAATTCCTCGCGGAGCGCTGCGGCGCCGAACCAGTGATGATGCTGGCCGCCCCGGGGCTGCGCGTCGCCCTGGCCACCACCCATTTGCCGCTGCGTCAGGTCCCGGATCACATCACCCGCGAGGGGCTGGAAAGAGTCATCCGCATCCTGCACTGGGATCTGCGCCAGCGTTTCGGGCTGGCGGACCCGCGCCTGCTGGTCTGCGGCCTCAATCCCCACGCCGGCGAGAGTGGCCACCTTGGCCGGGAGGAGATCGAGATCATCTCCCCCCTCCTCAGGGACCTCCGGGCCCAGGGCCTGAATCTCACCGGCCCCCTCCCGGCGGACACCGTCTTCGTCCCGCAACGATTGGCCACGGCGGATGCCGTCCTGGCCATGTACCACGATCAGGGCCTGCCGGTCCTCAAACACCTGGGCTTTGGCCAGGCGGTGAACATAACCCTGGGGTTGCCCATCATCCGCGTCTCCGTCGATCACGGCACCGCCCTGGACCTGGCCGGCACCGGGCACGCCGACACCGGTAGCCTGCGGGCCGCCCTGGCGACCGCCCTTGGCATGATCGGGGCCACCCCCGCCGCGTGACCGCCGACCCGGACGGTCACCGCGCCGACACGGTGGGCCGATGCCGTGGATTAGCCGAGCCTCAGCAGCCCATGGCCGCACGGACGCGCAAGGCTACTTCCAGGGCTTCCAGCCCCACGTGGCCGTCGACCAATGGGCGCCGTCCCTCCCGTACGCAGGCGACGAAGGCCTCGATCTCCCGGTCCAGAGGCTTGACCGGCTCCACCTGGATGCGCTCGCGGACGATCTCCGGACGGGTCGCCCCGGGGGCCAGACGAGGATAGGCGATGTCGATGGTCTGGGCGATGAAATCCAGTGACAGGTATTTGTGCTCCTGAAAGACGCGGATATGGCGGATGCGGCGGTCCGAGACCCGGCTCGCCACGGCGTTGGCGACGGCGCCGTTGGCGAACTCCAGCCGGGCATTGGCGATATCCACCTGATCCGTCAACACGGGCGTGCCCACCGCCGACACAGACCGGAGTTCGGAGCCCATCAGCGAGAGGATGATATCGAGGTCATGGATCATGAGATCGGAGACCACGTCCACGTCCGTGGCTCGTTCGACGAATTCACCCAGGCGCTGGGTTTCGACGAAGCGCGGGCGATCGATGTGCTCGGCCAGGGCCATGACGCCCGCATTGAACCGCTCCAGATGGCCTATCTGGAGAATGACCCCCGCCTGATCGGCCAGGGCGACGATCCGTTCGCCCTCGTCTCGCGTCGCTGCGATAGGCTTCTCCAGCAACAGATGGATACCGCGGCTCAGCAGGGGTTCGGCCACGGCCAGGTGGGCCGTGGTGGGAACCACGACGGAGACGGCATCGACCTGATCGGCGAGAGCCTCCAAGCCGGTGAAGGCCGCGCAGCCCGCTTCCTCCGCCACGACCTTGGCTCGGGCAGGATCGGTATCAACCACGCCTACCAGCCTGACCTGGGGGAGACGGGAATAGATATGGGCATGGAAACGACCCAGATAGCCCACACCGATAACGGCAACCCGCAGTCGGTCAGTCATGGCGCGCTCCCCGCAAGAGGTCGGAACTGGCCTTAGCCACCGACGGACCCTTCATCGGGCCTTTGCACGGCAAGGGGTGAAGGATCATCGCCATAAAAGATCTGGATCTGATAAAAAAGCGTGATGGTCATGCCGATGGCAACGGCCATGATCAGCAGGAAGAAGGGGTCCCACTTGGGACGGCGATGGTTGAAGCTCATGGGACCAGGAGACGGCGGGATTACGGCAGGGTTGGAAGGGGGGCCTCTCGGAGACTAGCGGGGGATTCTACCGGATATGCGGGGATCCACCACCGCCATAATGCAGGGTCGGCGGGGTCTGGCGGGGGTGCCCGCGAGGAGGTGCGGTGGTCAAGCCTTCGGGGACGTCTTTACGATGCCCCCGCCAGATCCCACCCAATCCCGTCCTGGCGGAAGATCATTTGAAGTGAAATCTATTATCCCCCATTTCCAGCCAGTACGCCCGCGGACTTCGCCAGCCACTGGCATCACCTATCGTGCACCACCGCCGTCGTCAACTTACCGTCGTGCCCTTGTCCAACAGCCGTTGTAATTCCCCGCCCGCCCCCTTATCCTGCACCCTTGATCGTCAGGTAACCGCCATGCCCGCCGTCGAAGATCCCCGCCACCGGATTGCCGTTCACGCCCTGAGCGTTTACATCCAGGAACAATCCCATCCGGAAACGGATCGTTATGCCTTCGCCTACACTATTACCATTCAGAATACCGGTTCGATCGCGGCGCGACTGCTGGACCGGCACTGGATCATCACCGACGCCAACGGCCAGGTCCAGGAAGTGCGAGGGGAAGGTGTCGTGGGTGAGCAACCCCACTTGCGCCCCGGCGAGAGTTTCCGCTACACCAGCGGCACCATCCTTCCGACCCCCGTGGGCAGCATGCATGGCAGCTACGGCATGATCGCCGACGACGGCACCCGCTTTTCCGCCCGTATCGAGCCTTTCACCCTCGCCGTACCGAGGCGCCTGCACTGACGCCCCTTCCCTTGCCCCGCCCGATGAGCAGCAGGCCCTATGACCACTTATGCTATAGGTGATATCCAAGGTTGCTACGACCCTTTCCGCCGTCTTCTGGAGAAGCTGGAATTCGATCCGGGAAGCGACCAACTGTGGCTCGTCGGCGACCTCGTCAATCGCGGCCCCGATTCCCTGGGGGTGTTACGCTACGTGCGCGGACTGGGTGAAGCGGCGGTAACCGTCCTGGGGAACCACGACCTCCATCTCCTGGCCCTGGGAGCGGGCAACGACAAGACCGCCGCCATGAGCAGTCTCCATGACGTGCTCATGGCGCCTGACCGGGAGGAACTTCTGCACTGGCTGCGTCATCGCCCCCTCATGCACTATGACGCCAGCAAGGATTTCGCCATGGTCCATGCCGGGCTGGCACCCCAATGGGACCTGTTACAGGCCCTGTCCTGCGCCCATGAGGTGGAGGAGGCCCTGCAAGGCCCCGAGT
>SBFV01000033.1 GCA_006227775.1 Gammaproteobacteria bacterium
GGTTTTACTGGGTCTGGAGGCGTCTGGCGGGTACAGAGTGCGGAGGTCAATTCAGGATTGACGACCGCTTCCCCCGCGTTCGACGCCTCTGTCAGATGTCCGTCGAGCCCCCGTCCCGCCCCCCTTCGTATCGAAAACTGAATTGCGCTATAGACTTGTTCCTGAAGGTCATGTGATAAGGAGCCCAGCGGATGATCCGGCATCCCTTACCCTTTGCCGTGCCTCTGATCGCGTTCATCATCTGGCTGGTGGCCCCGGCCGGGGTGTGGGGCGATTGCGCCGGCTTGGCGGCGGCGATCCAGCAGGCATCCCGGGGCGGTGACCTTCAGGCCCTGGCGGATCAGGCCCGACGGATACCCACGGAGCCCGATTGCGCGGACGAGTATCGCGTCACCCTCTCCCGGGTCGCGGCCCTGGGGTATCTACGGGAGGTCCAGCGCCGCCTGGCCGGGGGGGGCAGTCTCGCTGATCAGGAAACCCTGCTGCGCCAGTCCCTGGGCATCGCCCCTACCTGGCAGGCTCAGGCCATGCTGGGTGACCTGGAACTGGCCCGCAAGCGTTACGAGGCCGCCACCCTGGCCTTCCAGGAGGCCCTGGGGTTGATCAACGATCCGGTCGCCACCCCCAAGGCCCCGCCGGAGGCCGACATCCAGTCCATCTTTCGCAAGGCCGCCGAATGCCGCCTGCTGGCCGAACGCTACGTGGGGGTACCGGTCAATCACCGCTCGGGGTCGGCGGAAGGGCTGGCCCTGACCTCGGTGCGCGGCTGGGCGGTGCAACGGGTGCCCCTGCCGGTGACCTTCGAGACCGGTTCGATCGCTTTCACCCCCAAGGGCGAACAGGCGGCCAGCGATCTGGCGGACTACCTGTTGCAGCAGAACCCGCCGGAGGTCACCCTTGTCGGTCATACCGACGACCGGGGAGCGGACCAGGAAAATCTGGCCCTGTCCAAACGGCGGGCCGAGGCACTGGCGGCCTATCTACGGGAACAGGGCTTCGAAGGTCGCATCCGGACCGAGGGGGCGGGTGAATCCCAGCCCATCGACCTGGATGACCCGGACCGCTACACCCAGGAGGAGATCTGGGCCCTCAATCGCCGCGTCGAACTGGTCCGTTACTAACTTTCGTCGGAGCGCAAGTCATACCCCTGAGGATGAGAGAAATTACCGGCAACCTTTACGCCAAATGTCATCAAGGTGCGATGTCATCGATATTCGGCTTTCAGTCTGCATCCCCCTTCCGCGCCGGTAACCTTGGCGCCTGCCTGGCTGGCCTGGGTCTGGTGGTCGGTGGCCTGGCCCAGGCGGAGGTACGCGCCCTGGTCATCGGCATCGACGAATATCAGCATGGCACCTCCCTCAAAGGGGCGGTGGCGGATGCCCAGGATATCGCTACGGCGCTGAGGGCCCTGGGTGTCAAGGACCTGCGCGTGCGGCTTAACGCCGAGGCCACGCGCGAAAACCTGGTCCAAGATTGGCGGGACCTGGTGGCCCGCGCCCAGCCGGGCGACACCCTGGTGCTGACCTATGCGGGACACGGTTCGCAACAACCGGAGCGGGTCCCGGGCAGCGAGGCGGATGGCATGGACGAGATCCTCCTGCTGGGCGGTTTTGCCGAGCAGGGAGAGGGTACCCGGGAGCGCATCGTAGACGACGAATTCAACCAATGGTTCAAGGAGGCCACCGACAAGGGGCTGGAGATCCTCTTCCTCGCCGACGCCTGCCACTCCGGCACCCTTACCCGCGGCGTGGATTCCCGGGCCAGCGGCGGCAGGGTGCGTTACAGCGCCTACGGCGCCATCACCGACGACATGCTGGAACTGGACCTGCCCCCCACGGCGGCGACCCTGGGGGAGGATGATCTCCCGGGTCTTACCTTCCTCGCCGCCGGCCAGGAAAATCAGAAGGTCCCGGAGATACCCCTCTTCGATGCCCAGGGGCGCAGGGCCCCCCGGGGTGCCCTGAGCTGGGCCTTCTCCCGCGCCCTGGAGGGCCAGGCCGATCAGGACAGTGATGGCCGGCTTACCCGGGACGAAATCAATCGCTTCGTCCGCGCCAACGTCCGCGCCGTCGCCGAGGCCCGCCAGACACCTAACCTGCTGCCGATGGCGGACGAGCAGCGGGTGGTGCTGCCCCTGGCCGGCATCCGTGGCCCCACGGCGGCGACCCCGAAGGCCCTGCCTGAGGCCCGCGTCCGCATTCTGGCCTCCGACGAGGCCGCGGCCACCGCCCTGGGCCGGGAATTGACCGGCATGATGCTGGTGGCCCGCGACAAGGAGGCCGATTTAGTCTTCGATACCCGCGCCCGTCAGGCCATCTCCGGCCAGGGCGATGTCCTGGCGCGGGATCTAAGGCGTCCGGCCCTGCAGACCGTCATCGACAAGTGGCGCGGGTTGGAACGTCTGAAATGGGAGCGGCTTGGCGACCGCCTGACCATGCGCGTCCTGCCCAACGACGGCACCCACCGCCGGGGGGAGCGAATCGGCTTCGAGATCGACGATATCCAGTTGCCCTACCTGGTATTTTTCAGCCTCTCCGGCGATGGCACCCTGCACTACCACTACCCCTGGCCGGAGGACCCGGAACGAGTTCCGATTGGGCGCCCGGTCAAGGTGGAATTCGATGTCACCCCGCCCTTTGGCGCCGATCACCTCGTCGCCGTCGCCAGCGACCAGTCTCTGGGTGAACTGGCGGCCCTGCTCAAATCCCTGGATGGCAAGCCCGCCCCAGGGCCGGCCGTCGAGGCGGTTCTGGCTGCCATCCGCCAGGGCCGGCGCCAGCTTGGTATCCAGGGGCTCTTCACGGCGCCCTAGGCCGGAGGCCTGTTGGCACTCCTGGCCTGATTGTTTTAGCCCAACGCCTTGGCCATCTCGACATACTCGCTCAGGGATGCCTTCTAGGGTTCGGGTTTCAGGCCCGCCTGGGCGATCCATTCCGGGTTGTAGTACTTGTCCCGGTAACGGCTGCCCTCGCCACAGATGATGGCCAGGATGGTGCCGCCGCGGCCTTCGCGGTGCATACGCTCCATCAGCCGCAGCGCGCCGCAGAAATTGGTCCCGGTGGAGGGGCCGCTTCAAAGCCGACCAATTCCGTGACCAGTTGCATCCCTGCCAGGGAGGCGCTGTCCGGCACCTTGATCATCTGGGCAATGTCCTCGCGCAGCAGGCTGAAGGTCTTGCCGAATACCACGGGACCGCTGGAGCCGATCCCCTCGATGCATGACCCAGTGGGGATGCTGAGGGTGTCGTTGCCGGTCAGGTACCAGTCGAAGAGCATAGAG
>SBFV01000135.1 GCA_006227775.1 Gammaproteobacteria bacterium
CTACTCCTATGTCGCCCTCAAGCGTGGCGAGCCCCCGCCCAACCCGGAGAAATTCGCGCCCTTCGCGGCGGCGATCAACCTGATCGGCGCGGGCATCATCCTGTTCGTGATCCTCGGCATCGTCACCGGCTCCATGGCCTACGCCACCTGGTCGGCCATCGCCGGCTCGACCATCTGGATGAAGCTCATCTTCGACTTCATCCTGAGCCGGCATGCCCACATGACCTTCGGCCCCAAGAAGCAGGGCCAGTCGAAGTAACCCCACAAGTCAGGCCAGCAGGCCCAGCCAGGCCCGGGGCCGCTACATGGCCGTGCTGTTGCGGCGGCGCAGGTTTTCCATGGCGCGCATGTCGCGCATGTTCTTGACGGACTCTTCCTTCATCCGCTCGGACAGGGCCAGCATCAGTTCCGCCGTGGCCAGGGCATCGGCCAGGGCACTGTGGCGGGCAAAGTTGGAGATGCCGAAGTGCTCCATCCAGTGGTCGAGGGCGCGGTAGCGCAGGGCCAGATTGGGATAGAGGGACGGGGCGATGTAGGCCAGGTCGGTCCAGACATGCCTGAAGCGCAGGCCGAGGAAGGTCTTCAGTGCCCTGCTGATCATGGCCTCGTCGAAGGCGGCATGGAAGGCGACGAGGCCATCCTTGCCCAGGTACTCCAGGAAGGTCAGCATGGCCTCCACCGGCGGCACCCCCTCCCGCTGGGCGGTGCCGCCGATGCCATGGATGAGGATGTTGTCCTTGCCGCTGACGGCGGCCTGCTGCAGGACGATCTCCAGGCTGTCGCCCAGGGCGATCTTGCCGTTCACCACCGCCACGGCGCCGATGGCGATGAGACGGTCCTTGTGGATGTTCAGCCCGCTGCTCTCCACGTCCACCACCACGTAGCGGCTCGCCGCGATGGGGGCCTGCATGTCCGGCATGGGCAGGGCCTGCCAGGCGGCCAGGCGCCTGGCCTGGTCGTCCGTCAGTTCGGGCTTGGGCCCGAAAAGGCGCCCGAGCCAATTCATGCCTGGTAGTCCAGCGCCAGCTTGGACTGCAGCTTGCGGGCCTGGCGGAAGGCCTCCTTGAGGATGCGCTGGTCCAGGTTGTTGAGGTTGTCCGGATCCACCTTGTTGGTGAGGCTCTCGCCCCGTTCACACTGGCCATGGTGCAGGCGCAGGCGCAGCAGCTGGATGAACAGGAAGGCCTCGCAGTAGGCCTCGGCATCCCGGGCGCTGATGTTGAGGGGGGCAGCGATCTCGCGCAAACGCTGGACGGTGTTGGTCTGGGCGATGCCGTGAGCCAGGCTGTAGATGCGGGCGGCGTCAACGAAGGGGGTGATGCCGTTCAGCTTGAGGTCGATGGTATGGCCCTCGCCGGTGACGAAGTCCCGCACCATGCCCAGGGGTGGGCGATTGCGCAGGGCATTCACCGCCATCTGGTGCAGGAAGCGGGCGTTCTTCGGCGCCGCCTCCTTCAGCCAGTCCCGCAGGGCCACCGCCAGGTCGCCGGCACCGAACAGGGGCCGGAAGTCGAAGAAGATGGTCGAGTGGAGCAGGTCCATGGGCGCACCGTGGTAGATCCACTTGTCGAAGGTGTCCTGCCATTCCCGCAGGGAAAGGCACCACCTGGGATTGGAGGCCATGACCTCGCCGCTGCAGAGGGGGAAACCGCACTCGGCCAGGGCCAGGTTGACCTGCTTGGCGAAGGGCAGCAGCACCTGGCGCAGGTCGTCCGGGCTCTGACCCTCCTTGGGGGTGAAGATGATGCCGTTGTCCTGGTCGGTATTGAGGGTCTGCTCGAAGCGCCCCTCCGAGCCCAGGGCCAGCCAGCAGAACTCGATGTCCCGGGCCGGGCTGTCGGCCAGGGCCAACTCGATGATGCGGGTAGTGAGGAGGTCGTTGAGGGTGGAGATGATCTGGGTCAGCTGCTCGGCCGCCACCCCCTGGGCCAGCATGTTGTGGGCCAGCTGGCGGATGTCGTGGGCGGCGCGCTTCAATACCTCCAGATCGTCGGCGTTCTGGATACTGCCGCTGATCTGGCGCAGGCCGACGCGCTGCAGGGTGAACAGGTCCTTCTCCGACAGCAGGCCCCGGAGCTGGCCGTTCTCCGCCACCAGGATGTGGCGGAAGCCGTGCTTGGCCATGACCAGGGCTGCCTCGTAGCCGAAGGCCTGGGGCGGCAGGGTGGTGGGGTGGGGCGTCATCACCGTCTTGAAGGGCACCTCCAGGTCCAGTCCGGGCAGGACGACCCGGGACAGCACGTCGTGGAGGGTGAAGATGCCGACCGGATGGCGGCTCTCATCCACCGCCACCATGGAGCCGATGGCCAGCCTGTTCATGGTCTCCAGCACCTCCCTCAGCGGCGTGTCCGGCTTGCAGGTGACCGGCTCACGCCGGACGATGGTGGATAGCGGGCTCGACATGGCCTGCTGCTCCGAGGTGGACTGGGCGTACTGGGCCTGGATGACGTGCTTGGACTGCTCCAGCAGGTTGGCGATGCGGCGGGTGCAGAAGTCCCGGAAGGGCTCGCTGATGCGGTTGAGTTCATGGAAATCCGCCGCCGCCAGCTCGAAACAGAAGGTGTCGATACCGGCCCGGTAATGACTGGTCACTGCCCGTTGCGACAACAGGGCGCCGAGGGGGAAGCATTCGCCCTCGTGCAGTTCCAGCCAGGTGGCATCGTCCTGGGCCCGGGCCACGTCCTGCTCGCCGTGGACCACTCCCTGCTTGATGATGAAGAAGGTGGTGGCCTCGCCGGAGTCCGGCGACAGCAGGGTCTCGCCCTTGGCGTAGTAGCCGAGCTTGAGACGCGCGGCCATCCAGACCAGGTGTTCCCGGGCCATGCGGTCGAAGGGGGCGTAGCGGGTCAGTTGCTCGATGGTGGCGGCGGTGAGGGCGTTGGGTGAGGTCATGGCGATACCCTTGGCTGGTTGACTACAGGGGCATGCCTACCGGCACGCCTGCCGTCCTCCCGGGGGATGGATCAGCGCTCAATAAGAATGCGCGCCCTGGGCCTGGATGCCCGTGTTCTGGCGCACGTACAACTCGTCCCACATCTCCTCGGCGCGGGGGTCGCGGAACAGCAGCGAGCCCAGGATCACGCAGAGGAAACCCAGGGGGATGGAGATGATGCCGGGGTTCAGCAAACGGAAGAAAGGCTGCTCCAGGCCCACCAGGCTGGTGGTCTCGCCTTCAAAACGATCCAGGTCCGCCCGGGCCTTGGCGATGCCCTTCTCCAGCTGGGCGATTTCGGCCTGGATCGCCTCAGTCGCGGCGGGGTCGGCTTGCAGGGGGAGG
>SBFV01000127.1 GCA_006227775.1 Gammaproteobacteria bacterium
GGTTGGCGGCATGCCCCCGAGCCTGGATGAAGCCCCGGCGACGCCGGGACCCGCCCCTGACCTGCGGGGGGAGCTGCGGCTGAACGAACCCCTGGCCAGCCATACCAGTTGGCGGGTGGGCGGTCCGGCGCGCCGCTATTACCGGCCGGCGGACGCCGGGGACCTGGTCGCCTTCCTCTCCACCCTGGATGCAGCCGAACCCCTGCTGTGGCTCGGGCTGGGGAGCAATCTGCTGGTCAGCGACGCGGGCTTCCCCGGCACCGTCATCCACACCCAGGGGCGACTGGTTGCCCTGGAGCGCCGCGGCGAGCTGGGCCTGCTGGCCGAGTGCGGTGTCGCCTGCGCCAAGGTGGCCCGCTTCGCCGCGCGCGCCGGTCTGGCCGGCATCGAATTCCTCGCCGGGATACCCGGTACCCTGGGCGGGGCCCTGGCCCTGAACGCCGGGGCCCATGGTGGCGAGATCTGGGGCCGGGTACTCCGGGTCAGGACCATCGACCGGCTGGGCCAGGTCCGCGCGCGTGAGCCCGGCGATTTCCGGGTGGGCTATCGCCAGGTGGAGGGGCCGGCGGGAGAGTGGTTCCTGTCCGCCGAGCTGGGACTGGAGGCCGGGGATCCCGCGGCCTGTCAGGCGCGCATCCGCGATCTCCTTGAACGGCGCAACCGGACCCAGCCCATCGGCGAGCCAAGCTGTGGCTCCGTCTTTCGCAACCCCCCCGGCGACTACGCCGCGCGACTGATCGAAGCGGCGGGACTCAAGGGGGAGCGCGAGGGCGGGGCGCAGGTTTCGACCCGCCACGCCAATTTCATCGTCAATCTGGGCGGCGCCAGCGCCCGGGACATCGCCACCCTCATGGCGCGGGTGCAGGCACGGGTGGAGGGGCGGAGCGGCGTCCGCCTGCAACCCGAAGTCCATTGCATCGGAGGCGAACAGGCATGATAACGGACGCGACCCGGTTTGGTCGGGTGGCCCTGCTCCTTGGCGGTCAGTCGGCGGAACGCGAAATCTCCCTCAAAAGCGGCGCGGCCGTGCTGGCGGCCCTGCGCCGTCGCGGGGTGGACGTCGAGCCCATCGATCCCGACCGTCAGGTCCTGGGGCGATTGGCGGGACGCTTCGACCGCGTCTTCATCATGCTCCACGGCCGAGGCGGGGAGGACGGTCAGATCCAGGGCGCCCTCGAAACCTTGGGTCTGCCCTACACCGGTTCCGGCGTCCTGGGTTCCGCCCTGGGGATGGACAAATACCGCTGCAAACTGGCCTGGCAGGGCGCCGGCCTGCCGACGGCGGAATTCGCCCTGCTGCGCGGGGAGGCTGACCTGCCCCGGGCCGCCGCCTTGGGCTTTCCCCTCATGATCAAACCGGCCCACGAGGGCTCCAGCATCGGCATGGCGCGGGTGGATGACGCCGACCAGCTTGCCGTCGCCTGGGGGCAAGCGGCGCGTTTCGACGCGCTGGTCCTGGCCGAGCGCTGGATCAGCGGGTCCGAGTTCACCTGCGCCCTCCTCGGGGGCGAGGCCCTGCCCCTGATCCGCCTGGAGACCCCCCGGACCTTCTACGACTATCAGGCCAAGTATTTTGCCGACGACACCCGCTATCTCTGTCCCTGCGGCCTGAGCGCCGAGGCCGAGGGCCGGCTCCAGGCGCTGGCCCTGGCCGCCTTCGAGACCGTCGGCGCCCGTGGGTGGGGACGGGTCGACCTCATGCTGGATGGGGCGGATAACCCCTATCTCCTTGAAATCAATACCGTGCCCGGTATGACCGATCATAGCCTGGTGCCCATGGCCGCCCGCGCCCGGGGCATCGACTTCGACGAACTGGCGTGGCGTATCCTGGAGACGAGCCTTGAGATGGTTTGATCCTCCCGAGAGCAAGACCCCGCGGCTGGCGGGCATACCCCGCCTGGAACCCCGGATCACCTGGCGATTCCTCAAGGGCCTGTCGGGACTGCTGTTGATTCTGGCCATGGTGGGCGCTAGCCACTGGCTCATGCAATTGGAGTCCCAGTACCTGCCGGTGCGGGTCATCAGCATTGAGGGCGAGGTGAGGCGCATGACCCTGCAGCAGATCCAGGAGCGAATCGGCGCGACCCTGGACGCGGGTATCCTCACCCAGGATCTGGCGACCATCCAGGCCGCCATCAAGGAATTGCCCTGGGTGGCGAATGCGGGGGTAAGACGCGCCTGGCCGGATCGCCTGCTGATCGCCGTGACGGAGCATAAGCCCCTGGCGCGCTGGGGGGACGATGGCCTGGTCACCGCCGAGGGCGTGGTTTTTCGGCCGGAGCGGCACGAAATTCCCCAAGGCCTGCCGCGCCTGCGGGGCCCGGATGACCAGGCCCTTCAGGTGGTCCAGCGCTACCTGGCCTGGGGGGATCTGCTGAAAACCCGGGGCCTGACCATTCTCACCCTGGAGGACGACGCGCGCGGGGCCTGGACCCTGACCACCGACGCCGGCTTCACCCTCCTCCTGGGCAGGACGGAGGTGGAGATGCGTCTGGATCGCTTTCTGCGCGCTTACCCCGAGATTCTCGCCGCCGGCCGGCCCGCCCGGGTGGACATGCGCTACAGCAACGGGTTGGCCGTGAGTTGGTCCGGGGCACGGCTCGCCGCCCGCGGGGCCGAGGGGCACGGAGCGCTGGCCCATGCCGACCCTGAACCCACCGGTTCGGTACCGGCCGCCCGATCCCTCAACCACCCTGGCTCCCCGGAGGGGGCGTTGGGATTTTCCCGGAGCTAGGCTTATGGCGCGACGCAGTGACAAGAATCTGCTGGTGGGACTCGATGTTGGCACCTCCAAGATCGCCTGCCTGGTGGGAGAGGAACGGGAGGATGGCCTGGTCGAAGTGGTGGGGGTAGGCATGCACCCCTCGCGGGGTCTCAAGCGGGGCGTCGTAGTGGATATCGAGTCCACCGTCCAGTCCATCCAGCGCGCCGTGGAGGAAGCGGAACTGATGGCTGGCTGCGAGATCCACGCCGTCCATGCGGGAATCGCCGGCAGCCACATCCGCAGTCTGAGCTCCCATGGCGTCACCGCCATCAAGGAGCGGGAGGTGACCCAGGCGGACCTGGACCGGGTCATCGACGCCGCCCGGGCGGTGGCCATCCCCGCGGACCAGAAGATCCTCCACATCCTGCCCCAGGAGTTCGTCATTGATGGCCAGGAGGGCATCCGGGAGCCCGTGGGCATGTGCGGGGTCCGTCTGGAGGCCAAGGTGCATCTGGTGACCGGCGCCGTGAGCGCCGCCCAGAACATCGTCAAGTGC
>SBFV01000248.1 GCA_006227775.1 Gammaproteobacteria bacterium
CCCGCGGCGGCGCCAAGAAGCGCCCCTTCTATCAGGTCGTTGTTGCCGATGTGCGTTCCCGCCGGGACGGGCGTTACATCGAGCGCATCGGTTATTTCAACCCCATCGCCGTGGGTGGCGAGGTGAAAGTGCGTCTGGACAGAGAACGCGCCCATTACTGGATATCGCAGGGCGCTAAGCCCACCGAACGCGTTGCCGAGTTGCTGAAGCTGGCCGCCAAGGAGGCAGAAAGCCTACCGGCCGCGACTGGCGTCCAGGCCGTAGCCTCCTGATCGGCCATCAGCCAGCTTGATTCTGGTCCATCCGATCCGATCAGTGCCCGTTCATGGCCCCCCATCGCCTTTTGATTATGGGCCGGATTTCAGGCCTGTTCGGGGTCCAGGGTTGGGTTAAGGTTTATTCCGAGACGGAGCCCAAGGAGGCCATCCTTACCTATTCACCCTGGTTTTTAGGTGCCAGCCTTGATCGGCGCGAAGTGCTGGAAGGGCGCAGACATGGTAAGGCCTTGGTGGCTCGACTGGCGGATTGCGATAACCGCGATGAGGCGGCTTCCCTGGTGGGTCTGGCCATTGCTGTTGGGCGTGACCAGTTGCCGGTCTCGGGTGAGGATGAGTTCTACTGGGCCGATCTGGAAGGCCTAATCGTCATCAACCTGGATGGGGTCAGCCTCGGTAAAGTCGATTATCTTTTTACCACCCCAGGCAACGATGTCATGGTGGTCAAGGGCGACCGTGAGCGGTTGATACCCTTCCTCTGGGAAGATGTGGTCAAGGAGGTCGATCTCGACGCCGGCCTGATGCGCGTGGAGTGGGAGCCGGATTTTTAACGCTAGTTCCCCGCTATGCGTTTTGATGTCATCACCCTTTTCCCGGGCATGTTCCGCGCTTTGGAGGATGAAGGCGTCATAGCGCGGGCCCTGGCCCAAGGCATCGCCGAGTTACAGCTGTGGAACCCCCGTGACTATGCGGGGGATATTCACCGCACCGTCGATGACCGCCCCTATGGGGGTGGACCTGGGATGGTGATGAAAGTTGATTCCTTGAGGTTGGCAATCGAGGACGCCCGTGCCGCGGCGCCGGCAAGTCGAGTCGCCTATCTGACCCCCCAGGGTAGCCTCCTGGATCAGGAGCGGATGGCGCGGATCGCTCAAGATAGCGGTTGGATACTTATCGCCGGCCGTTATGAGGGTATCGACGAGCGGTTGATCGAAGGCTGGGTGGATGAGGAATGGTCCATTGGCGACTATGTATTGAGCGGCGGTGAACTGCCGGCAATGGTGGTGATGGATGCGGTCATCCGGTTGCTGCCGGGGACCCTCGGCCATGCGGACTCGGCGCGGGAGGATTCTCACGTTGCCGGATTGCTGGACCATCCGCACTACACCCGGCCAGCCCTCATCGACGGGAAGTCGGTTCCGGCCGTCTTGCTCAGCGGTGATCATGGCGCCATTCAGCGCTGGCGGCTGGGGCAGGCATTGGGCAGGACATGGCTGCGACGGCCCGATTTGTTGCGGCGTCGTTCCTTGAGTCAAGAGGAGCAGGCGTTGCTAGATGAATTTATCCACGCGCACCAAGACGCTGGGTGAGAACAGGAGCTTGAGAGCATGAACATTATCGAGGCACTCGAAAAAGAGCAGATGGGCCGTGAGGTCCCGGATTTTTCTCCCGGCGACACGGTGGTGGTGCAGGTCAAAGTAAAGGAGGGCAACCGTGAACGGCTTCAGGCCTTCGAAGGGGTCGTGATCGCCAAGCGCAACCGCGGCTTGAATTCCGCCTTCACCGTCCGTAAGCTCTCCCATGGTGAGGGGGTGGAACGGGTCTTCCAGACCTACAGTCCCCTGGTCGATTCCATTCAGGTCAAGCGCCGGGGCGATGTCCGGCGAGCCAAGCTGTACTACTTGCGTGGACGTACTGGCAAGGCGGCCCGCATCAAAGAGAAGGTCTGAACCCGCGGGCCTTTTCTCGTCATCAAGCCTCCCCCTGCCTCGGGGAGGCTCCAAGTCCAGCCCTTTACGGGAACCGCCGGCGTGAGAAGTCGTCGCTCGTCTGCCACGCCACTCCTTGGCCGCCCGGCTTGCTTCTCCCTGGGTGAATTTGGTCCATGACCTATTACTGGCATGACTACGAAACCTGGGGTACTGACGCTCGCCGGGACCGGCCCTGCCAGTTTGCCGGCCTGAGGACCGATGAGGATCTCAACCCCATCGATGATCCCCTCGTCCTTTTTTGTCAGCCTGCCGAGGATTATCTTCCCCAACCCGAGTCCTGCCTGATCACGGGTATCAGCCCCCAGGCCGCCATCAGGAGGGGAGTGCCCGAGGCGGAGTTTGCCCGCCGTATCGAGCGGGAACTCGCTGTACCTGGCACCTGCGGTGTTGGCTATAACAGTCGCCGCTTCGATGACGAGATCACCCGTAATCTCTTCTACCGGAATCTGATCGATCCTTACGCGCGCGAACACCGGAACGGTAACTCACGCTGGGACCTGATCGATGTGTTGCGTCTCGCCCATGCCCTTCGGCCCGGGGGTATCCATTGGCCCGCCACCGAGGCAGGGGTCACCAGCTTCCGGCTGGAACATCTTGCCGCCGCGAACGGTATCGATCATGACCAGGCCCATGAGGCCCTGGCGGATGTTCGTGCCACCATCGAACTGGCACGGCGGCTCAAGTCATCCCAGCCACGCCTCTTTGCTTATGCCCTGACCCTCAGGTCTAAGGACAAGGTCGAGGAATTGGTGCGCAAGGGATTGCCTTTCCTGCATGTTTCATCTCGTTATCCGGCTCAGTTAGGCTGCATCGCGCCGGTGTTACCCATCACACGGCATCCCGACAACCCAAAGGGGTATATCTGCTTCGACCTGCGCCAGGATCCAGAGCCACTGTTTGCGTTGTCAGCGGAGGCCCTTCATCAACGCCTATTCACGAAGACGGAGGATTTAGCGGCGGGGGAGGAGCGAATTCCCCTGAAAACCCTCCATGTCAACCATGTCCCCATGGTGGCTCCCATGGGCACCTTGACCGGGCAGGCGGCCGAGCGCTGGAAGATTGATTTGGCGCTGGTTGATCGTCATGCCAGGGTCCTGACTGCGGCCCCGGATCTGGCCAGCAAGGTCAGGCAAGTCCATCTGATGGATCAAAGACCGCCGGAGACCGATCCCGACCTCATGATTTATGCCGGGGGGTTCTTCTCGGATGAGGATCGCCGGGAGATGGCGCGCCTGCGGAGTCTTTCCCCCGCAGTACTGGCCAAT
>SBFV01000090.1 GCA_006227775.1 Gammaproteobacteria bacterium
ATGACTGTAGCCGGCCTCCTCCACGGCCATTACCCCGGGCAGGTCCGCGTCCGCCATGAGCCGGAAGGTCAGCCCAACCGGCGGAAGCCCAGCCGCTGCCGACCCGGTCTCGCCAGCCCCTTTAACCACCATCGATATGCCTTAACCTTGCCACGTCTTTGTCCCCGCAGGCCCCAATCCGGGGCCCAGAGGCCCACATGATATAGCGGCCTGCGCCCCATCTGACCTCGATCATGAAGCGGGTGGATTTAACCTTTCCACCCTGCCTTGCGGGCGCCGTTCGGCTTATAGTTGCCCGCATGGAAAAGGCCCGGGTCCGGCGGGGATCGGGCGGGCCGGGTTGTAGTCATTCCTGATGCGGGAACATCGCCATGTCTGAAGCGTCCCTGGTCACCCTCGACGGCAACGAGGCCGCCGCCTCTATCGCCCATCTTACCAACGAAGTCATCGCCATCTACCCCATCACCCCCTCCTCCAACATGGGCGAGTGGGCGGATGAGTGGTCATCACTCAAGGTACCCAACCTCTGGGGCACGGTCCCGGAGGTGATCGAGATGCAGAGCGAGGCCGGCGCCGCCGGGGCCATCCATGGCGCCCTCCAGGGCGGGGCACTGGCGACGACCTTCACCGCCTCCCAGGGCCTGCTGCTGATGATCCCCAACATGTACAAGATCGCGGGCGAGCTCTCGTCCATGGTCATGCACGTCTCGGCGCGCTCCCTGGCGGCCCAGGCCCTGTCGATCTTCGGCGACCACTCCGACGTCATGGCCTGTCGCGCTACCGGCTTCGCCCTGCTCTGCTCCGCCTCGGTGCAGGAGGTGATGGACTTCGCCCTCATCGCCCAGGCGGCGACCTTGCAAGGACGCGTCCCCTTCGTCCACTTCTTCGACGGTTTCCGCACCTCCCACGAGATCAACACGATCGAGCGCCTGTCCCACGCCACCGTCCGCGCCCTGATCGACGACGACCTGGTACGGTCCCACCGGGAACGCGCCCTCACCCCCGACCATCCGGTCATCCGCGGCACCTCCCAGAACCCGGACGTCTATTTCCAGGGCCGGGAGAGCGTCAACCCCTGGTATCAGGCCCTGCCGGCGGTGGTCGAGGCGACCATGGACCGCTTCGCCGCCCTCACCGGCCGCCGCTATGGGCTCTTCGAATATGTCGGCGCCCCAGACGCGGAGCGCGTCATCCTCCTCATGGGTTCCGGCCTCGGCGCCGCCGAGGAGACGGTGGAGCACCTCACCGCCCGGGGCGAGAAGGTGGGCCTGGTCAAGGTGCGCCTCTACCGGCCCTTCGACCCCGGTCGCCTGGTCGCCGCCATCCCCGCCACCGCTCGCCGCCTGGCGGTCCTCGACCGCACCAAGGAACCCGGCGCCGATGGCGAACCCCTGTACAAGGACGTCGTTACCGCCCTGGCCCAGGCCATGGCGGACGGCGAACGTGCCGCCATGCCCCGGGTCATTGGCGGCCGCTACGGCCTGTCCTCCAAGGAATTCACCCCGGCCATGGTCAAGGCCTGCTTCGATGAGCTGGCCCGCGAGCGGCCCAAGCGGACCTTCACCCTGGGCATCATCGACGACGTGGGTCACACCAGCCTGGACTGGGACACGGCCTTCCGCCCCGACGCCTTGGACGGGGTCACGGCCTGCGTCTTCTATGGCCTGGGGTCGGACGGCACCGTCTCCGCCAACAAGAACTCCATCAAGATCATCGCCGAAGAGACGCCCAACCACGGCCAGGGCTATTTCCAATACGACTCCAAGAAGGCCGGGGCCGTCACCGTCTCCCACCTGCGCTTCGGGCCCAGGCCCATCCGCGGTAGCTACCTGGTGGGCGACGGCGAGGCCAGCTTCGTCGCCTGCCACCAGCCGGTCTTTCTCAACCGCTACGATATGCTGGACAAGGCCGCCCCTGGCGCCGTCTTCCTGCTCAACACCCCTACCCCGCCGGAGCGGGTCTGGGACGAGTTGCCGCGGCGCATGCAGCAACGGATCATCGACCAGGGCATCAGCCTGCACGTCATCGACGCTTACGGCATCGCCGCGCGCACCGGCATGAGGCGGCGCATCAACACCATCATGCAGACCTGCTTCTTCGCCATCTCCGGTATCCTGGAGCAGGCGGAGGCCGTCGCCCGCATCAAGGAGGCGGTGAAAAAGACCTACGGCCGCAAAGGACAGGGCCTGCTGGAGCGCAATTTCGCCGCCATCGACGCCGCCCTGGCGGGCCTGCATCCGGTGACCATCCCGGGCCAGGTCACCAGCACCTTCGACCGGCCCCCGGTGGTGCCCGCCGATGCCCCGGCTTTCGTCCGCCAGGTCACCGCCGTGCTCATGGCCAACCAGGGCGACCGCCTGCCAGTAAGCCTCATGCCCGCGGACGGTACCTGGCCCACCGCCACCACCCGCTTCGAAAAGCGTCGCATCGCCCTGGAGCTGCCCCGGTGGGATGAGGACCTCTGCACCCAGTGCGGCAAGTGTCCCCTGGTCTGTCCCCATGCCGCCATCCGGGCCAAGGTCTACCCCGAGGACCTGCTCGCCAGCGCCCCGCCTGACTTCCAGTCCGCTCCCATCAAGGGCAAGGACTTCCCCGCCAGCCACTGCGTCACCTATCAGGTGGCCCCGGACGACTGTACTGGCTGCGGCCTGTGCGTCGAGGTGTGCCCCATCCGCGACCGCCAGAATCCCCTGCGCAAGGCCATCAACATGGTCCCCATCGAGGAGCGCCACGAACTGGAGGTGCCGAACTGGGACTTCTTCCTCCGCCTGCCGGAGTTCGACCGCACCCGCCTGGACCCGGGCAAGATCAAGCACGCCATGATGCTCCAGCCCTTGTTCGAATTCTCCGGGGCCTGCGTTGGCTGCGGCGAGACGCCTTACATCAAGCTGGCGACCCAGCTCTTTGGCGACCGCATGCTGGTGGCCAACGCCACCGGCTGCTCGTCGATCTACGGCGGCAACCTGCCCACCACTCCCTATGCCGTCAACCCTGCGGGCCGGGGGCCGAGCTGGAACAACTCCCTCTTCGAGGACAACGCCGAATTCGGCCTGGGCCTGCGGCTGGCGGTGGACAAACAGACCGACCAGGCCCGAGCGCTAGTGCGGCAACTCGCCGACCGCATCGGCGGCGAGCTGGCGGAGGGCCTGCTCGGCGCCGATCAGTCCAGCGAGGTGGGCATCTTCGAGCAGCGGGAGCGCATCGCCCTGCTCAAGGAGCGGCTGGCGACCCTCGACCTCCCCGCGGCC
>SBFV01000179.1 GCA_006227775.1 Gammaproteobacteria bacterium
CGAGGGTCGTTCCCGCGCCAGCGCTCTCTTGCCTGGGCTGCTGGTCAGCGCTATCGACCTGGCTCTTTGACGGAGGAAGATCCCCGACCGACCGGCCAGTCACCCCTCCCCCCCGTCGCCTGCCGTTTCCGGCGCTTTTTTCGCTGGAGTCGGCAGGGACGCTGGTGTCAATTAGGCTCGGGCCCCGGATAGCGGCATGGCGGATGGCCATGCTAAATCTTCGGCAATCCGCCGCTTGCATGATCAGCAAACTGCCGGAAAGGGCGAGGAGATCCGAGGATGACCGCCGTCGTTGAAGAAGTGGCGAGGAAACACGGCGAACAGGCCTTGCTTGGTGGGGACATCCGCTCCCAGGCCGATCTGGCGCTGGCCGTGCATCACCGCCTGCCCCTCGGGGTGCTGAAGGGTTTGGCTCAAGCCGGACACCCGGTCACCTATTGCGCGACGGGGGTAATGGATGACCAGGTGGTATCATCCCAAGCCTATTCCCATCTCCGTGACCACGCCGTTCGGTGATGTCATTTCTGTATCCGCGACTTGAGATCAGATTAGTTTCTAAAGGGAGTCAACCGTGTCCGCAATGACCGACCTGATCGCCCAGATCGAGGACCCACGGTTGCGTGAGCGCCTCCGGCAGGAGTGGGCGGCGGCCACCAAAGAGAAAAAGTTCGGCCTGGTCTTCGATCCCCACCAGCCAGAGTTGCTGCCCCTTCCCGGGGTGCGCCCCCGGCGGGGCGACGATCGAACCAGGCAGTCGACCGGGAATCTCCATGATGAGATCGACTTCGGCCAGCCCGAGGGAGGATGACAATGACCCAACTGACCCTGGAAATGCCGGATGAAGCTCACCATGAACAATGACCCGCACACCGATCATGACCATGGCGGTCAAGGCCACCCTGCCCGCCAGGCGCAACTGGTAGCCGGCCTGCTGGCGATCCTGCCGGCGGCCCAGGTGCTCCATGAGACCGAGGACCTGCGCCCCTACGAGTGCGATGGCCTCTCCGCCTACCGCCAGTTGCCCCTGGCGGTGGCCTTGCCCGACACCGCGGCCCAGGTCCAGGCCATCCTGAAGCTGTGTCATCGCCTTCAGGTTCCCGTGGTCGCCCGCGGCGCCGGTACCGGACTGTCCGCCGGCGCCCTGCCGCACCCCGAGGGCCTGCTGCTGTCCCTGGCCCGGCTCAAGGCCATCCTCGCCATCGACCCCCTGGCGCGCACCGCCCGGGTCCAGCCAGGGGTGCGCAACCTGGCCATCTCCGAGGCCGCGCGTCCCCATGGCCTCTACTATGCCCCGGACCCTTCCTCCCAGATCGCCTGCACCATCGGGGGCAACGTGGCGGAGAACTCCGGCGGGGTGCACTGCCTGAAGTACGGCCTGACGGTGCACAACCTGCTGCGCCTGGAGGTCATCACCATGGACGGCGAGCGCCTCACCCTCGGGGCCGAGGCACTGGACGCGCCAGGTTACGACCTGATGGCCCTGATGACTGGCTCCGAAGGCCTGCTCGGGGTGGTGGTGGAGATCACGGTGCGCCTGCTGGCCCTGCCGGAGCGCGCTCAGGTGTTGCTCGCCGCCTACGACGACATCGGCCAGGCCGGGGCGGCGGTGGGGGCCATCATCGCCGCCGGCATCATCCCCGCCGGCCTGGAGATGATGGACAACCCCGCCATCCGCGCCGCCGAGGCCTTCGTCCACGCCGGCTACCCCACCGAGGCGGCCGCCATCCTGCTCTGCGAGCTGGACGGCGCCAACGAAGAGGTGTCCCAGGAGATCCTGCGGGTGCGTCAGATCCTGCTCGACAGCGGCGCCACCGAGGTGCGCACCGCCCGCGACGAGGCCGAGCGGTTGCTGTTCTGGAAGGGCCGCAAGGCCGCCTTCCCCGCCGTCGGCCGCCTGTCGCCGGACTATTACTGCATGGACGGCACCATCCCCCGCCGCCGCCTGCCGGAGGTGCTGGCGCGGATCGCCGCGATGTCCGCGGCCTACGGCCTGCCGGTGGCCAACGTCTTTCACGCCGGGGACGGCAACCTCCACCCCCTGATCCTCTACGACGCCAACCGCCCCGGTGAATTGGAGCGTACCGAGGAGCTGGGCGGCAAGATCCTGGAGTTGTGCGTCGAGGTCGGCGGCACCATTACCGGGGAGCACGGGGTGGGTACGGAAAAGATCGACCAGATGTGCGTCCAGTTCCACCCCCTGGAGTTGACCCAGTTCCACGCCGTCAAGGCCGCCTTCGACCCGGCCGGGCTGCTCAACCCCGCCAAGGCCGTGCCGACCCTGCATCGCTGCGCCGAGTTCGGGGCCATGCACGTTCACGCCAATCAGCTCAGGTTTCCCGACCTGCCGCGGTTTTGAGCGCGATGACGCCACCGCAGCGAGGCATCCCGGACAGGGGAGAAGCATGAATCAGGACCTTACCCAAACGTTGGCGGCGCGGGTGGCATCGGCCCAGGCCGAAGGCCGCCCCCTGCGCATCCAGGGCGGTGGCACCAAGACCTGGCTGGGCCGGGCGGTGAGCGGCGAGCCCCTGGTCGTCGGCGGCCATCGCGGCATCCTCAGCTACGAGCCCACCGAGCTGGTCATCACCGCCCGCGCTGGCACCCCGCTGGCGGAGATCCAGGCCGCCCTGGCGGAGCGGGGACAATGGCTGGCCTTCGAGCCGCCCCATTTCACCCCCGCCATGGGCCTGGCTGATGATCCTCTCGATGCCGATGCCGATGCCGATGCCGATGCCGATGCCGGCGGTCGGCCCGGCAAGGCCACCCTGGGCGGTACCATCGCCTGCGGCCTCTCCGGTCCCGCCCGGCCCTACAGCGGGGCGGTACGGGATTTCGTCCTTGGCGTGCGCCTCATCAACGGCAAGGGGGAGGTGCTGCGCTTTGGCGGCGAGGTGATGACGAACGTCGCCGGCTACGACCTGTCGCGCCTCATGGCCGGGGCCCAGGGTACCCTGGGCATCCTGCTGGATGTCAGCCTCAAGGTGTTGCCCCGCCCGGCGGTCGAGCTGACCCTGGTCTTTGACCTGTCCCCGGCGGAGGCGATTCGTCGCTTCAACCACTGGGCGGGCCAGCCCCTGCCCCTCAGCGCCGCCTGTCATGACGGTGAGCGGGCCTATGTCCGCCTCGCCGGCAACGAGGCGGCGGTCCGCGCCGCCCATGTCCGGCTGGGGGGCGAGGTCCTTGACGGTGAGGCGGAGGGCTTCTGGCGGGCGGTGCGCGAATTGAGACACCCCTTCTTTCGGCAAGG
>SBFV01000333.1 GCA_006227775.1 Gammaproteobacteria bacterium
GCCTTGTCCCCTTCGTTGAGGAAACGCGTCAGGTTGCGTAGTTTGACCTGATAGTCTCCTTCCTCCGTCCCGGGACGAAACTTGATTTCCTTGATCTCGACCTGCTTCTGATTCTTTCTCGCCTCGGCGCGCTTCTTCTTCTGCTCGAAGAGAAATTTGCCGAAATCCATGAGGCGGCAGACCGGGGGTTCCACGTTGGGCACGATCTCCACCAGGTCCAGTCCCTCTTCCTCGGCCCGCTCCAGGGCGTCGCGCGTTCTCAGAATACCAACCTGTTGACCTTCCGCGTCGATGAGCCGCACCTCAAGGGCGGTGATTTCACGGTTGACACGGTTTCTTTTTGTCGCGGCTATCGCAGGTTCCTCCAATCAGGAAAAAAAACAGCCGGCGCCGACAGTGCCCCGGCCTTGGCCAGGGCGGGTCAGCCGCCGGTCTTCGTTAAACTTTTTGGGCCACTTCCGCCCCCAGGCGGTCGATGACCTCATCCAGGCTCAGGGTGCCCAGATCCTGTCCCTGGCGGGTGCGCACCGCCAGGGTACGGGTCTCGACCTCGCGGTCACCGATCACCAGCAGGTAGGGCACCCGTTGCAGGGTGTGCTCGCGGATTTTAAAGCCGATCTTTTCGTTTCTCAAGTCGAGTTCGGCGCGGAAGCCCTTGTCGGTCAATGTGCTAGCGACTTGCCTTGCCCAGGGAGCCTGGCGATCGGTGATATTGAGCACCACTACCTGCACCGGGGCCAGCCACAGGGGCAGGGCGCCGGCATAGTGTTCGACCAGGATGCCGATGAAGCGCTCCAGGGAGCCGAGGACGGCGCGGTGGAGCATGACCGGGACCTGACGGCTGTTGTCCTCGGCGATGTAATGGGCGCCCAGGCGCTCGGGCATGGAAAAATCGAGCTGGATGGTGCCCAGTTGCCACACCCGCTCCAGGCAGTCGCGCAGGGAGAACTCGATCTTGGGGCCGTAGAAGGCGCCTTCCCCCGGCTGGAGTTCGTAAGCCAGGGCCTTCTGGCGCAGGGCATCCTCCAGGGCCTGCTCCGCCTTGTCCCAGGAGGCGTCGGAACCGACGCGCTTGACGGGACGGGTGGAGAACTTGACCAGGACCTCGTCGAAGCCGAAGTCGCGGTAGATGCCGAACAGCAGGTCGATGAAGGCCGAGACCTCGGAGAGGATCTGGTCCTCGGTGCAGAAGATGTGGGCATCGTCCTGGACGAAGTTGCGTACCCGCATCAGGCCATGGAGGGTGCCGGAGGGCTCGTTGCGGTGGCAGGAGCCGAATTCCGCCAGGCGCAGGGGAAGATCCCGGTAGCTCTTGAGACCGTGATTATAGATCTGGATGTGGGCCGGGCAGTTCATGGGTTTGATGGCGAACACCCGTTCCTCGGCCTCGGTGACGAACATGTCGTCGCGGAACTTTTCCCAGTGGCCGGAACGCTCCCACAGGGTGCGGTCGATGATCTGGGGGGTGTGGACCTCCAGGTAGCCATGCTGGCGCAGACGCTGACGGATGTAGTCCTGCAGGATCAGATAGATGGTCCAGCCCTTGTCGTGCCAGAAGACCATGCCCGGGGCCTCGTCCTGGGTGTGGAAGAGGTCCAGGGCCTTGCCGAGCTTGCGGTGGTCGCGCTTCTCGGCCTCGGCCAGGCGATCGAGATAGGCCTTGAGCTCCTTGCGGTCGCGCCAGGCGGTGCCATAGATGCGCTGCAGCATGGCGTTACGGGAGTCGCCGCGCCAGTAGGCGCCGGCCACCTTCATCAGCTTGAAACCGTTGCCGAGCTTGCCGGTGCTGGGGAGATGGGGGCCGCGGCAGACGTCGAACCAGTCGCCCTGGCGATAGATGGAGACCTCTTCGCCCTCCGGGATGATGTCCTCGATGATCTGGACCTTGTAGGTCTCGCCCAGGCCGGCGAAGACCGCCTTGGCGTCTTCCCGGTCCCAGACCTCGCGCACCAGGGGCAGGTCGCGGGCGACGATCTCGTGCATGCGCTGCTCGATGGCCGTCAGGTCCTCGGGGGTAAAGGGCTCATCGCGGGCGAAGTCGTAGTAGAAACCGTTCTCGATGGCCGGGCCGATGGTGACCTGGGTGCCGGGATAAAGCTCCTGCACCGCCTGGGCCATGACGTGGGCGGCGTCGTGGCGCAGCAGTTCCAGCGCCTCCTCATCCCGGGCGGTAATGATGGCCACCTGGGCATCGGTGGTGATGACGTGGGAGCTGTCCACCAGCCGGCCATCGACCCGGCCGGCGAGAGCCGCCCGGGCCAGGCCCTGGCCGATGCCGGCCGCGACCTGGGCCACGGATACGGGGTGATCGAAGGAGCGGATGGAACCGTCGGGGAGGGTGATCTGGGGCATGGGCCTGTGCCTGTTCAGTGGTGATCGATACCAGGGATCACGTGATTCAGCTTGTGGCCAACAACTTAGAGCCGGCCGGCGAAAACGAACAGCCGCCAGGGCCTGACCCGTGCATCCCTGAAAGGGGCGGATCGGCGGCTGGCGGCGCAAGGAATTGTGGTAGGCGCGATTGGACTTGAACCAACGACCCCCACCATGTCAAGGTGGTGCTCTAACCAACTGAGCTACGCGCCTGTCGTCTGAGCCGGGAACTATACAGAGCCTTCTGGGCCCGTGCAAGGCCCCCGTGGCGGACGGAGGGGGAGGGCGCGGCAACCGGGGCGGCGGCCATGGGCGTCCCGCCCCCGACGCCAAAGCGGTGCTGATTTGGCGCAAGGATGGCCGAAAATTGATGGGCGGTGTCGATATAATCCGCTCTCTTTAGCGCCCAGCAGAGGCCCCGCCACCATGACCCGCATCCACCAGGAAGACCTCATCGCCAGCGTCGCCGACGCCTTGCAGTTTATTTCCTATTATCACCCCTTGGATTACATCCGTGCCCTGGGCGAGGCCTATGAGCGTGAGGAATCCCCCGCCGCTCGCGACGCCATGGCCCAGATCCTCTATAACTCCCGCCTCTGCGCCGAGGGCCATCGTCCCATCTGCCAGGACACCGGCATGGTCGTCGCCTTCATCGAGGTCGGCATGGAGGTAAGCTGGGCGGATGCCACCCTGAGCCTCCAGGCGATGATGGATGAGGGGGTGCGCCGGGCCTACAACCACCCGGACAACCGCCTGCGCGCCTCGGTCGTGGACGACCCGGTCTTCGCGCGGAAGAACACGAAGGACAACACGCCCGCCGTGTTCCACGTCGAGCTCGTCCCGGGCCACGAGGTCGAGGTGACCG
>SBFV01000233.1 GCA_006227775.1 Gammaproteobacteria bacterium
TCCATGCAGGCCGCCGAACAGCTCAACGGTGCCGGTCTGCCAGCGGTCCTGCTGGTGCCGCCGCTCATTCGTCCCCTGCTGTCCCGTTTCCTGCGCCGCTCCGTGCCCAGCCTCCATGTCATCTCCCATGCCGAGGTGCCGGATGGCAAGAGCATTAAGGTCTCCAATCTGATCGGTCAGGTCGCATGATCAAGAAGTTCTACGCGGCCACCACCCGGGATGCCCTTCGCCAGGTGCGCGATGCCTTGGGCGCCAACGCCATCATCCTCTCCAATCGCCAGGTGGAGGGGGGCGTGGAGATCATTGCCGTGGCCGACCTGGACATGGCCGCTCTCACCGAGCAGGCCGAGCCGGCGCTGCCCATCGGACGCCAGCGGCCACCCCCTCAACAGCCGGCGGTCCAGCGTCCGGAGCCCGCCCGCCCCGCCGCTTCCAGCTACGATCCCCGTTACGATGGGGCCTCGGCCTACCAGGCAGTCCAGCGGGAGGTGGGTTACCCGGCCGAGGAACGTCGTCCGGCCAGCCGACCCGCACCCCGGCCGGAGCCCCAGGAACCGACCCTGACCTCCTTCACCGACTACATCGCCCAGCGCGAGGCCTCGGTGATCCGGCCGGCCCCCGGCCGGCGGCAGCCGGCTCAGCCGGCGGGGGACTTCCACGAAACCCCGCCCGCCGAAGCCACTGCATCCAGCCCGAGGCAAGCCCGTCCAGCCGAGGCTAGTCCCGCCCCTGCCGCGACCGCCCAGGCAGGTCAGGCGGCCCGGGAGATGCCGCCGGTGATGCATGAGCTGGCCCGGGAGGTCCGGATGCTGCGGGCCTTGGTGGAGGGGCAGCTGGCCGGTTTTGCCTGGGGGGACACCACACGGCGGGAACCCCAGCGGGCGGAGGTGATGAAACGGCTCCTGGCCGCAGGGTTCAGCCCAGCCCTTACCCGCCAGATCCTGCAGAAGCTGCCCCCCGAGCAGAACCTGGAAAAGTCCTTGAAATGGGTGCGGGCGGCCCTGGCCCACAATATCCGGGTCACCGGTCCGGAGGCGGACCTGGTCGATCGCGGCGGCATCTACGCCTTGGTGGGGCCGACCGGGGTGGGCAAGACCACCACCGTGGCCAAGCTTGCCGCCCGTGCCGTCCTCAAGCACGGCGCAAGCAAGGTGGCCATGATCACCACTGACAGCTATCGGATCGGCGCCCAGGACCAGTTGCGGATCTATGGCCGCATCCTGGGGTCGCCCGTGTTCGTGGTGCGGGACGAGAACGACCTGGAGCTGACCCTGCTGGACCTGCGCGACAAGCACATCGTCCTGATCGATACCATCGGCATGAGCCAGCGCGACCGCCGGGTGGCAGAACAGATCTCCCTGTTCTGCGGCGAGGGGCGGGACGTGCAGCGCCTGCTGCTGCTCGGGGCCCCTGCCCAGGGCATCACCCTGGAGGAGATCGTGCGGGCCTACGGCGGACCAGGCCTGGCCGGCTGCATCCTGACCAAGATCGACGAGGCCCTTTCCTATGGGCCGGTCTTGGACGTGGTGATCCGTCACCAGCTTCAGGTCCACTACGTCACCAATGGCCAGCGGGTCCCCGAGGACCTGCATCTGGCCAACGCCATGTACCTGGTGGACCGCGCCTTCCGCTTGGGCGATGCCGATCCGGTGTTTGCCACTGAGGAGGAGGAATACCCTGTGCTGATGGCGGCTGCCGAGGCGAGCTCGGCGGCCGGCAACAACGTGCTCGGACCCCAGGGGGCCATCGGTGCAGCCGGCTGAACTCCTGGACCAGGCCTCGGGCCTCCGGCGATTGCTGGGAGAGACCGAGGCCTTCTTTCCGATTGGCGTGTTCGGTCCCGACCCGGAACTGAACGCAGTCGCCACCGCCAGCCTGGCCTTCGCCCTCGGCCGCCGCGGCAACCAGGTCTGCGTCCTCGACGAGTTGGGTGGATCCCGCAACGTGGCCGGCTACCTGGGCATCGGCGGCGGCGTCGACTTCGATCGGGTGGCACGGGCGGGCCTGAACCTGGACGATGTCTTGATGACCGGTCCTGCCGACGTGCGGCTGCTCCAGGTCCGGGACGGGGCGAGAACCGCAGCCTCCTTGGCCGATGCGGTCTGGCGCCGCCTGGGCGAGTCATTCCAGCATCTCGCCCCCGAGTGGATGCTGATCACGGCAACCGAGACACCCGGTCCCAGCCTGGCCCTGGCCTGTCCTCGCCGCCTCCTGGTGCTGCCCGCCGAGAAGCAGCGCCTGCCCGAGGCCTATGCGGTCCTCAAGGCTGCCCATCAGTATCAGCCGGATGGCAGCTGGCGGGTGCTGGTGATGAACGCCCGCAGCGATGACCAGGCCACCCAGTTGATGGCCGCCCTGGTCGATACCGCTTCCCGCTTCCTGGAGATCCGCCTGGACTATGCTGGTGCCGTGCCCAGGGACGACAAGATCCAGGCGGCGGCCCGGTCCCTGCGGCCCTTGCTGGAGATGTCACCCGACGCCCCAGCAGCATGCGCCTTCCGGGCTATGGTCGAGGCCATGCCGAACTGGTCCTGGGGGGGGCTCGCCATGAGCCTGGACGTCTTTTGGCAGCGCCTCGGCCTGTTCAGCCGCATGTCGGCGGGGCTCGGCAGGGGTGCCACAGATTCGATGCGGCATGGCCGGGCCTACGGATAGCGAAACATTGGTGCAGGCGCATCTGCCGCTGGTGAAGCGGGTTGCCTACCACATGATGAGCCGTCTGCCCGCCAGCGTCGATGTGGACGATCTCATCCAGGCCGGTTTGATCGGACTCCTGGATGCGGCGGAACGCTTCGACACCCAGCAGGGGGCGAACTTCGAGACATACGCCAGCCAGCGCATCCGGGGTGCCATGCTGGACGAACTCAGGGAGGCAGACTGGGCTTCCCGCACCGTGCGCAAGAGTTCCCGCCAGATCGAGGCCGCCATCCACATCCTGCAGCAGCGCCTGCAGCGGGCGCCCACCGAACTGGAGATCGCCGCTGAGCTGAACCTCGACATCCACGCCTACTTCGAGTTGCTGGGGGAAACGCGCAGCGCGCAACTGGTTTACTATGAGGACCTGGGCGAGACCGAGGGCGAGAGCTTCCTCGATCAACTCGTCGATGCGATGACCGACGGGCCCTTCGAGGCGCTGGCCGGCGAAGGGTTTCGCAAGACCCTGGCCAGGGCTGTCAGCGAACTGCCCGAGCGGGAAAAGTTCCTCATGGGCCTGTATTACGAGCAGGACATGAACTTC
>SBFV01000276.1 GCA_006227775.1 Gammaproteobacteria bacterium
CGCCCTCTACTGGCTGGAGGAGTACCGCTTCGACGGCCTGCGCCTGGATGCCGTCCACGCCATCCGCGACGACTCGGAACCGGACATCCTCATCGAGCTGGCGGAGCGCGTGCGGGAGGGCCCGGGCCGGGAGCGCCAGATCCACCTGGTGTTGGAGAACGACGCCAACGCCAGCCGCTACCTGGCCCGAGAGCCAGAGGGGCGGCCGCGTTGGTACGCCGCCCAGTGGAACGACGACGCCCACCACATCCTGCACCACCTGATCAGTGACGAGGCCGATGGCTACTACGCCGACTATGTCGAGGCGCCCTTGCCACTGCTCGGGCGCTGTCTGACCCAAGGCTTCGCCTGGCAGGGTGAACCTTCCCCCTATCGCGGCGGGGCGACCCGCGGCGAGCCGAGCGCGCACCTGCCACCGGCGGCCTTCGTCAATCTGCTGCAGAACCATGACCAGGTCGGCAACCGCGCCTTCGGCGAGCGCATCGACCGCCTGGCCCCACCCCAGGCGCTGCGCGCCGCCCTCGCTCTCCTGCTCCTGGCCCCCTCCCCGCCCCTGCTGTTCATGGGTCAGGAGTTCATGGCCCCCAGCCCTTTCCTCTTCTTTTGCGATTTCGGCGCAGATCTGGCCCAAGCCGTCACCGCCGGGCGGCGGCGGGAGTTCGCCCGCTTCGCGCGCTTCGCCGACCCGGTGGCGCGGGAGGCCATCCCCGACCCCGCGGACCCGGACAGCTTCGCCCGCTCCCGCCTGCCCTGGGAGGTCCTCGACCGGGAGCCCCACGCGGCCTGGCTGAGGTTCCACCGGGAACTGCTCGCCCTGCGGCACCGCGAGATCCTACCCCGCCTGGCCGGCATGGCCGGCGGCCAGGCGAACTACGAACCACTGGGCCACCGCGCCCTGCGGGCCTGGTGGCGCCTGGGCGACGGCGCCCATCTGACCCTGACCGCCAATCTCGGCGCGAAGCCGGTGGTCATACCCCCCTCCGCCCGGGGGGGCCAGGCCTGTAGTGAGCGACCCTTGCCTGAGCGCGCGGCCGGGATCCAGGCCCTGGCGGTATTGCCGTCGGCAGGGCCATCGGGCGGGCCAACCGCATCCAGGACGCCGCGGGGCGCGGAACCCCCCGGCGTGGACCACCCGGCCCTGCCCCTCTGGTTGGAGGCAATCACGGCCGTTGACCTTGCCGCGGGTCTCTTGCCCCCCTGGTCGGTGGCCTGGCAACTGGAGGGCCCGAATGGCCAGCCGGGAACACCCAAACCTTCATCGGCGATGGGAAGAGCGAGGGATAACTGATGACCGAGGAACGTGTTCTGGACCGGCTGTGCGCGCACCATGGCATCGGCGCCCGCTACCACGACATTCAAGGCCGCGAGCATCGCGTCAGCGACCGCACCCGCCGCGCCCTGCTGCGGGCCATGGGCGTCTCCGCGGGGAACGAGAAGACCGAGCGCCATAGCCTGAGGGTGGCCCTGGAGGGGGATTGGCAACGCATCCTGCCGCCGGTCCAGGTCCTGTGGGAGGACGCCGAGACCCTGGAACTGCCCCTGACCCTGCCGGCGGAGCTGGCGGGGCGGACCCTGCGCTGGGTCCTGCGCGAGGAGCAGGGCGCGGTGACCGAGGGCGGCCTCGACCTGGGCGGCCTGGCGGACATGGAGAAGCGACGCGTCCGGGGGCGGACCTGGACCCTGAAGCCCATCACGCTCCCCCCGCCCCGCCAGGCGGGTTACCACCACCTGGAGCTCTACCTTGACGGCCCCCTTCCGGAATCGCTCCGTGAGCCACCCCCGGGACTCCCCGATGGCCCCTTGGCCAGCATCCGCCTCATCCTGGCCCCCCGCGCCTGCTATCAGCCCGAGGGCGTCAGCGGTGATAGACGCGCCTGGGGGCTGACCACCACGCTCCAGGCGGTGCGCTCGGCGCGGGACTGGGGCATCGGCGACTTTACCGACCTGACGCGCCTGGTGGAACTGACCGCCGCGGCCGGCGGCGGGGCGGTGGCCCTCAATCCCCTCCATGCCCTCTTCCCCCGCCAGCCGGAGCGCCGCAACCCCTACGAGCCTTCCAGTCGCGTCTTCCTCAACGTACTGCACCTGGATGTGGAGCGGATCCCGGAACTCGCCGCCTGCCCGGAGTTGCGGGCGGAGATCGGTAGCGAGGACTTTCAGGCCCGGCTGCGAGCGGTCCGCGCCAGTACCTGGATCGACTTCAGCGCCGTTGCCCGCGCCAAGCTGGGCCTCCTCGAGGGCCTCTACCGACACTTCCGCGACCACCAGCTCGATCCGGACGGCCCCGGCGGCCAGGCCTTCCGCGCCTATTGCGCGCAACAGGGCGAACCCCTGCGGCGCTTCACCCTCCACGAGGCCCTGGCGGAACACCTGTCCGCCGGGACCGGGGCGCCCCTGGCCATGGGGGACTGGCCCGCGCCCTACCGGGACCCAAGCTCTCCCGAGGTGGCGGCCTTCGCCACGGCCCAGGCCGACCGTCTCACATTCCACGCCTGGCTGCAGTGGCAGGCTCACCGCCAGCTCCAGGCCGTCGGCCGGCGCGCCCTGGAACTGCACCTGGCCCTGGGCCTCTGCCTGGACCTGGCGGTGGGGGCCGCCGCCGATGGCGCCGATGCCTGGGCCGACCCCGAGGCCTTCGTGACCGGCGCTACGGTGGGTGCCCCGCCGGACGACTTCAGCCCCAAAGGCCAGAACTGGGGGGTCCTGGCCTGGCGGCCCGAGGCCCTGCGGGAACGAGCCTATGCGCCCCTGATCGCCGCCCTGCGGGCCAACATGCGCGATGCCGGCGCCCTGCGCATCGACCACGTCATGGGCCTGATGCGCCTCTTTCTCATACCGGCGGGCGCCAGCCCCAAGGAGGGGGCCTATGTCCACTATCCCTTCGCGGAACTGCTTGGCGTCCTGACCCTGGAGAGCCAGCGCAACCGCTGCCTGGTCATCGGCGAGGACCTGGGGACGGTGCCGGAGGAGGTGCGCGCCGCCCTGCCGCCCCTGGGGGTGCTCTCCTTCCGCCTCCTCTACTTCGAGCGCGAGGCCGAGGGCGGCTTCCTGCCCCCGGCCCGCTTCGAGTCCCGGGCGGTGGTCGCCGCGGCGACCCACGACCTGCCGACCCTGACCGGGTTCTGGCGCGGCCTGGACCTGGAGCGACGCCGCGCCCTGGGACTCTTCGCCCGCAAACGCCAGTATGAAGACCAGTTGCTGGGTCGCAACCAGGACCGTGCCCGCCTGCTGCTGGCCCTGGACCATGAGGGGCTGCTGCCGGAGGGGACGAGCAGGGACCCGGTGGCGTTGCCGGCCCTGGGCCCCGCTCATATCCAGGCCATCCACGCCTATCTGGCCCGTACACCGGCGAAGTTGCTGCTGATCCAGACCGACGACCTCCTCGGACGGGAGGAACAGGTCAACCTGCCCGGCAGTGGCGACGCCTACCCCAACTGGCTTCAGCGCCAACCCCTGGCCCTGGAGGAGTGGTCCGAGCAGCCCGGCATCCAGGCCCTGCTGGCGGCGGTGCGCCGGGAGCGCGGTCTCGCGGTCGGCTTGCCCGCGCGATCTCCGCCGGTAGGGCTGGGCGGAAACGGCGGGGCGGGCTGGTCAGGCGATGGTGCCGGTTCTTCCGCCGCGCCGGAAACGGGCGGGATACCGGCAAGGCCGGATACCAGGGGGGCCGGGGATGCGTCTGATGACCAAGGCGCGGGGGGCGTGGCGAAGGCGCCGGGTGGGCTCGGGGCCGCCGCTGGCCAGGGCACGGAAACGGGACCCCGCGCCTGGATCCCCCGGGCGACCTACCGTCTCCAGTTGCAACCCGGCTTCGGCTTCGCCGCCGCGGCCGAACTGGTGCCCTACCTCGCCAGTCTTGGCATCAGCCATTGCTACTGCTCGCCTTATTTCCGGGCCAGGCCCGGCAGCACCCATGGCTATGACGTCGTCGCCCATGACCAGATCAACCCGGAGTTGGGCACGGCCGAGGATTATGCCCGCTTCTGCGACGCCCTGGCGACGCACGGCATGGGACAGATCCTCGACCTGGTCCCCAACCACGTCGGCATCCTCTGCCGGGACAATGACTGGTGGCTGGACGTGCTGGAGAACGGGCCCGCCTCGCCCTACGCCGAATACTTCGATATCGACTGGGAACCGCTGCGGGAGGAACTGCGCGGCAAGGTCCTGGTGCCGGTCCTGGGCGATCACTATGGCAGCGTGCTCGACAGCCGCGCCCTCCACCTGGTCTTCGCGGACGGGGCCTTCCGGATCGAATATTATGACCACCACTTCCCCCTGGACCCCGCCGAGTACCCGCGCATCCTCGCCCCCGGTCTGGACCGGCTGCGCCAGCGTCTGGGCGGGGAAAGGGAGACCCTGGAGGCCTTCGAGAGCCTGGTGACCGCCTTTGGCAAGCTCCCCGGCAGGGGGCGGGGCGACGCCGAGGGATTGGCCGAGCGCCGTCGCGACATGCGCCTCCACCAGCGCCGCCTGGCCGAACTCAGTGCCGCCAGCGCCGATCTCGACTGGTATGTCCACGAGTGTCTGCGCGACTTCAACGGGGCCGAGGACTATCCGGCGGACGTCCAGCGCCTACACGCCCTGCTGGAGGCCCAGGCCTACCGTCTCGCCCACTGGCGGGTCGCCGCCGATGAGATCAACTACCGGCGCTTCTTCGACATCAACAGCCTGGCCGCCCTACGCATGGAAAACCCGGCCACCTTCGATGCTACCCACCGCCTCGTGCTGGACCTGATCGCCCAAGGGCGAGTGGCCGGCCTGCGCATCGACCATCCCGATGGCCTCTATGACCCGGCGGACTATTTCCGCCGCCTGCAGGCCGAGGCGGGGGCCAGGGCAACGGCAGGCCACGCCTCGGGCGACAGGCCCCAGGCATCCGCCCAGCGCCAACTTCCCCTCTATGTGGTGGTGGAAAAGATCCTGGTCGGAGATGAGACCCTGCCGCCAGCCTGGCCGGTTCACGGCACCACCGGGTACGACTTCGCCGCCCTCGCCGACGCCCTGCTGGTCGATCCCCGTGGCGCGGTACCCCTGAGCGACTGCTACCAGGCGTTCACCGGCGCGGTCAAGCCCCTGGCGGACGAGATCCACGACGCCAAACGCCTGGTGATGCGTGACCTGCTCTCCGGGGAACTGCACGTCCTGGCCAGCGAACTTTCCCGCATCGCCGAACTCGACCCCCACACCCGCGACTACACCCATCACGCCTTGCGCGACGCCCTGGCGGAGGTGGTGGCCTGCTTTCCCGTTTACCGCACCTACCTGACCGAGGCGGGGGCCGCCCCCAGCGACCGTGCTCAGGTCACCAAGGCCGTGGCGGAGGCCCGCCGCCGCAGCCGCACCCCGGACCTGACGGTGTTCGGCTTCGTCCAGGACGTCCTGCTCGCCGATATCGCCACCGGCAAGCCGGAGGACTACCGCCAGCGGGTTCTGCGTCTGGCCATGAAGTTCCAGCAATACACGGGCCCGGTCACCGCCAAAGGGGTAGAGGACACGGCCTATTATCGCTATCACCGGCTGGTGTCACTCAATGAGGTCGGCGGCGACCCGGATCGCTTTGGCGTCTCCCCGGCGGCCTTCCATCGCGCCAACGCCCACCGTTCAACCGAGAGGCCCCATGGCCTGCTCGCCGGCTCGACCCACGACAGCAAACGCGCCGAGGATGTCCGCGCCCGGCTCCACATCCTCTCCGAGTTGCCGCTCGCCTGGCGGGACAGGGTCATGCACTGGCGCAAACTGAGCCGGCCCCCGTGGCATGCCCAGGAGAACACGCCCGGCGATGGGACCCTACCGGACGCCAATACCGAGTACCTCCTTTACCAGAGTCTGCTGGGTGCCTGGCCTTTGGAGGAACGGCCCGGGGACGGCCTGGAGGCCGAGGCCCTGGCGGATTTCCGGACGCGCCTCCAGGGCTATATGCGAAAGGCCGTCCGCGAGGCCAAGGTCCATACCGCCTGGGACAACCCCGACGCTGACTATGAGGCGGCCCTGGAGGCCTTTATCGACCGCCTGCTCGACCCGGACCCCGCCAACCCCTTCCTGGCGGACTTTCTGCCCTTTCAGCGCCGCATTGCCCGCCTGGGGCTCTTTAACAGCCTCTCTCAAACCCTGCTGCGCCTTACCGCGCCCGGGGTGCCGGACATCTACCAGGGCAGCGAGCTCTGGAACTTCAGCCTGGTGGACCCGGACAACCGCCGGCCGGTGGATTTTGCCCACCGCCAGGCCCTGCTGCGGCAATTGAACGAGCGCATCACCCGCGGTGAAGATCGCGAAGAACTGGTGGCCGAACTCCTGGCGCGCCCCGAGGACGGCCGCGTCAAGCTCTATCTCATCCGGCAGGCCCTGGCCCTGAGACGATCCAACCCAGGTATCTTCGCCGCCGGCGATTATTGCCCCCTGACGGTCGAGGGGCCTCACGCCGAGCGCCTCTGCGCCTTTGCCCGCCGCCATGGCGGCCATGCGGTCATCGTCCTCGCTCCGCGTCTGCTCGCCACCCTGGATCACGCCAGCCGAGGCCAGAGCGGCCAGCACCCGCTCGCCCCCTTCGCCGACCGGGGCTGGGCCACCACCTTCGTCGAGGTCCCCGCCTCCAGCCTCTGGGACGTCCTCGCCGGCCGCCGCCGCCGTGCCAGCCCCGCTCACCCGGCCGGGCGCGCCCCGGGTCCCAATCCCGACGCCGATCCGAATGGGGTTCCTGGTACCGACTCAGGCGTCTGGACCGGGTGGGGGAATCCAACCGGGGCCGCGGGCTACCGCCTGTGCGCCGTCAATGTGCTGCGCCGCTTCCCGGTAGGCCTGCTTCTGGCGGAGAATCCGCACGATGGCTGAGCGCCCGGAAAAAAAACGCGCCGTGGGCCAGGTCCTTCACGGGGCGGGCCGGGTGCCGTAGATCTGGGTCACGGCGGTGATGATGAACGGCGCGCCGATGGCCAGGAAAAAGAGGCCCATGACCTCGATCAGGATGCTCGTGCCCACTTCGCCGACGAAGCGCGTCAGGCCCATGGTCAAGGCCAGAAATGGCGCCAGGGCCCGTAAGTTGTTCGCGACCGCGAACAGCCCGAGCAGAAAATGCTGGATGAATGCTGCCGCGCGGGTAATTATTCCGACCCCCGCTCCCCAATCCTCCCCCGCCAAGGGGGGGGAGGGAGTAAGACAATCAGCAGCTTATGCCGCCGACGTCCTCCTGGGGCGCGAGGGGGCTGAACAAATACCCACGCAGTAGGAGCTGTTGAGGATGGGTTAAGGGACGGTAGGGAGGCCCGGGACCGCCTCCATCATGCGTCCCTCACTTCAATCCCGCCAGAGGATCGTCCCACTGGGACTGCTCATGCTTCTGGAAGTAAGGGTCATCTTCGGGGAAGAGTTCTCGCACGCTCTTTTTGTCATCTTCGGCCGGGGCTTCGGTGGGTACTTCCCGTGCCGTGCGTGGCGGGATGACGCCAGTGGCGGGAAATTCCTCCGGCCCCGCCATCCCCTCCTCGTCAGCGTCGTCAAAGGACAGAGCGCCGCCGGCCTGGTACTCGGTGACGCGGGTCTCGAAGAAGTTTTTCTCCTTGCGGATCTCCATCTGTTCGGCCATCCAGGGGAAGGCGTGGTAGGCATCGTCGAAGGGCTGCGGCAGTCCCACCGCGCCCAGGCGCATGTTGGCGAAGAACTTGGCGGTGGCCACATGCTCGTTGACGGAATAACCCAGGATGGGGCCGTCCTTGAGGCAATAGGCGATGTACTCGCTTTCAAGGTCGATGGCGCGGTGGGTGTCGGCCAGGATGGTGGCCAGGAGGTCGTCGGTGACCGCTTCCGGGTTCTGGACCATGTACTCGCGGATCAGGGCCTGGCCAAAGCCGATGTGTTGAGACTCGTCACGGGCGATGTAGGTGAACTGTTCCGCTCCACCCTTGAAGCGCCCCAGGCGGGCGAGTTGCTGGACGGGGCCAAGGAGGGATACCCAAAACCAGACCCCCTCGAAGATGAGGAACCAGAAGACGAGGGAACGCAGCAGGGCTTGTTTCTCCGCCAGGTCCATCTGGTGGTAGGGCCGGCCCTCGATCTGCCGCTTGATGGATTGCAGCACCGGCTCGGAGAGCTGTTGGGCCATCTCCACCCGCGCCTTCATGGCGGGAACGGTCTTCCAGGTGTCGTAGATGCTCAGCGGAATGCCCAGATTCTCGATAACGTAGCGGTAGCTGCGGGTGTGGAGCCCTTCTTCCCACACCAGCCGCTTGAAGAAGTGGCGGATCTCGGCGGGCTGGAACACGGAAAGGAAGGTCTCCGCCGCGTCGTCCCCGCGCTCGATGTCGAAGGTGGTGAGCTGGGCCATCACCGACACGAACAGATGCTTATGCTTGGGGTCCAGGGTGGGGTCCTTGTAATCCGCCACGTCGGGGGCGACGGCGATCTCCTCCGGCGCCCAGTTGTTGTTTTCCTGCGCGCGGGCCATGGTCCAGGCCCATTCGTAGGCGAAGGGCTCTAACTGATAGGAATCGCAAGGGCCGAGGAGGGGTTTCGGTGACATACCTGGTGCCTTCTGGTAGGGATGCATCGCCAGGGCGCGGAAAACGACCGGCGGCCTCGTTGAACAGGAACATGCAGGGCAGGCTATTGTCTTCGGCAGGGGGGAGGACGGCCGCCCTTACGGGATCGATAACCTAAACCAAATGAGGCCGACCGGGTCGGTCATCAACCGATCCCGGTAGTCCCGTGGGGCCGGAATCCAGCCTGACCAGCGGGCGACCACGGCCAGGTAAATGGGTGAACGAGCGGGGTGAACATGCGGGGTGAGCATGCGGTCACTCCATCAGGGCCACGGCCTTGACTTGGGCATAGACCCGCTGCCCCAGCGTGAGGCCCAGCCGGTCGCGGGACTGGCGGGTGATCCGGGCGAGGAGGGTGGGGAGCTGGTTCCTTCGCGTTAAGCCAGCTCCCATTCCTGCTCCTTCTTCCCTGGCATCCGCTCCCATCGCGGACCCTTCCACTCCCTCCGCGTCCCCTTCTACTCTCGCCGCGGCCTCTGCAACTCCCCCCATAGGCCCGTCC
>SBFV01000418.1 GCA_006227775.1 Gammaproteobacteria bacterium
TGTCCCTATCCTTTTCCGGATCGCCAAAAATCTTCAAGCACTTGACCTCGAAAATATCATCCGCCAGGCGAGTTCTCTCATAATTCCTGTCTGGTCCATCCTGACGACCGGCCGGGGCCTCCCGCTGGGGTTGGGACTGGGGCTGGGTCTGACAGGCTGCCAAAAGCATCCAGAGCAAGACGAAAATGGTCTTCTTCATGTAGATAACATCGTCCCCGGGGCTTGTATTTTGTCGATCGTTAGTCCCTTTTTTCATCATAACGGATGCGTGCATATTCGTTTAGACCCCCGCGCCCCAGGGGGACTTCGGCGGCACAAGCCGCTGATTCTCCTACTCCACCCTGGCGGGGGAGGGTGGGGGAGAGGGGGTCTGAACGGTTTCATGCCTGCATTAATTGGATCGCGAAGCGACGCAAAGGGTTGGCGGGCATCGATACCATGGTCGCGGGTCCGCATCCGCTTGAAGGCACGCGCGATGGTTGGCGGCTTTTGTGCCCGACCCTGATACCGGGGCGCGGGTAGGTCCCTGTGGTGATGCGCGACTCACCCCGCGGCCCTGACTCGACACGGGGGCGGAAGGCGCCTAAAGGTGGATCTTGTGGTGGTGCAGCGGATACCCCCGGTCGCGGTAGTAGCGATAGCGCTCGCGACCGGCGGCGGTAACGGCTGGGTCCAGGTCAAGAGGTTCACACAGACGTTCGAAACGGGCGAACCAAGGGGGGACGTCCGGGTCCAGGTTGATGAGCACCAGATCCGGCCCCGTCAGGGGCTCGGGGCCGATATGGATGGGGGTCAGTTCCGGGTCGCCCTGGCCGAGCCGGGCGTGGGGCAGGAAGCTCTGGTCGTCGTAGGTCCATAGGAGGCGGTCGAGGTGCTCGGCCTGGCCCGGGTCCGTGACGCGGATGTGGATCCGCGGGGGGAGTTGGTCCTCCAGGTCACCACCAGGAGAAACGCTGCGGTAAATGCGCTCGGCCAGGCGGCAGGTGAGGAGGAAGCGATCTCCGCGGCTGCCTTCCTCCAGGGAGTAGAAGTCGATCCGGGTCATGATGGCGGGCCCTCAGGCCCGCTCCTGGTCGGCGCCGGTCTTGCTCACCCGGCCGCCTCGGCGCGCTGGAGCAGAAACTCGACCAGCAGGGGGACGGGCCGGCCGGTCCCGCCCTTCTCCTTGCCGGTGAGCCAGGCGGTGCCGGCGATGTCCAGGTGGGCCCAGGGGTACTTTTTGGCGTAACGGGCCAGGAAGCAGGCGGCGGTGATAGCCCCGCCCTCGCGGGTGCCAACGTTGGCCATGTCGGCGAAGTTGCTGTCGAGGAGGGACTGGTAATCGTCCCAGACGGGCAGGCGCCAGGCGCGGTCGTTGGCCCGCTCCCCGGCGGCCAGCAGTTCGGCGGCCAGACCCTCGTCGGGGGTGAAGAGGCCCGATGCGACCTTGCCCAGGGCGATAGCGCAGGCGCCGGTGAGGGTGGCGATGTCGACCACGGCGGCGGGCTCGAAGCGCTCGCAGTAGGTGAGGGCGTCGCACAGCAGCAGGCGACCCTCGGCGTCGGTGTTGAGGATCTCGATGGTCTGGCCGGAAAGGCTGGTGACGATGTCGCCGGGTTTGTTGGCGGCGCCGTCGGGCAGATTCTCGGAGGCGGGGATAACGCCGGTGAGGTTGAGGGGCAACTTGAGCTCCAGGGCCGCGCGCAGGGCGCCGAGGACGCTGGCGGCGCCGCACATGTCGAACTTCATCTGGTCCATGTCCGGCCCCGGTTTGAGGCTGATGCCGCCGGCGTCGAAGGTGAGACCCTTGCCCACCAGGACCAGGGGCTTGGCGTCCTGCTTGCCACCTCGGTAGTGCATCAGGATGAGCTTGGCGGGCTGGCGGCTGCCGCGGGAGACGGAGAGCAGAGCCCCCATGCCCAGCTTGGCCATGTCGTCCTCTTCCAGGATCTCGACCTTGAGGGCGGGAAAGGCCTTGGCCAGGACCCTGGCCTGGTCGGCGAGATAGCCGGGGGTGCAGATATTACCGGGGAGGTTGCCCAGTTCCTTGGCCAGGCTGACACCGGCGGCCAGGGCCTGACCGCGCCGCAGGGCCTCCTTGGCCAGGGACTTGGGATTGTCGGCCGCCAGCCAGAACTGGAGCTCCGCGAGGGCCAGGGGCGGCTTCTTCTCGCTCTTGGTGGCCTCGTAGCGGTAGCCCTTGTCCAGGGTGACGGTGACGGCATCCCGCAGGGCGAGGGCGAAGTCCAGGCTTGGGGGGGCGCTGGCGTGGAGGGTGCAGAGGGCCTCCTTGACCCGAATCTCGGCGAGGCGGAGGAAGGCGGCGGCCAGGGCCTTGTGATAGGACTTGCGGTCGAGTTTGTCCTGGGGGCCCAGGGCCACCAGAAGAACCCGATCGGCCTTGAGCCCGGGGACTTCGTGGAGTAGGAGGGTGCGCCCCGCCTCGCCATCCAGGTCGCCCCGGGCGAGGATCTGGGTCAGGTAGCCGCCACTGGCTTGGTCGACGAGCCGAGCGGGCTCGGTGAGCTGGCGTTCACCGATGACCCCCAGCATGAGGCAGGGGGTCCTACGCGCGGCCAGGTCGCCGCTTTTGATGCTCAATTCCATGGTAGAGGTCTCGTCTTAGCGGTGTCTTGCCCGCTGGTGATAACCCATCGCCAATCGATCTTCGGTGCTCTCCGACCGGATAATCATACTCCCTCCCCTGGTTAGCTCTGAAGGACATAGGTCCCCGGGGCGGGGCAGAGGGGTGGCAAGCCTTGGGCGGGGGCGCCCATGGGCGGGGGCGGCACCTGGGACGGCATGGAATGGCGCGCCAGCCAGGCCTGCCAGGCGGGCCACCAGGAGCCTTCCTGGCGGGGGGTGTTGATGCGCCAGGTCTCGGGGTCCACGTAACGGTCTTTCTCGATGCGGCAAGTGATTTGGTAATGCCGGCCGGGATGACCGGGCTCGCTGACGATGCCAGCGTTGTGGCCGCCACTGGTCAGGACGAAGGTCACCTCCTCGGCATCCGCCAGGAGGTGGATTTTATAGACCGAGCGCCATGGGGCGACGTGATCCTTGGCGGTGCCGACGGCGAAGAGGGGGACGCGGATGTCGGTGATGGCGATCGGGTGGCCATCGACCCGGTAATGACCCGCAGCGAGGGCGTTGTCGAGAAAGATGTGGCGCAGGTATTCGGAATGCATGCGGTAGGGCATGCGGGTCGAGTCGGCATTCCAGGCCATCAGGTCGTTCCAGGGCTG
>SBFV01000211.1 GCA_006227775.1 Gammaproteobacteria bacterium
CCGGGGCCGATGGGGGCGCGGGCTCGAATCCAGCCCGGTTTGCGCAAGGGTGCGGCCAAGGGCTCCACCTTCACTGGAATCCGCGCCACCTTGTCCTGGCCGCGCTGGTGGGTCTCGGGAGAGACGCGCGAGGGAGGGTCAAGGGAGGCGCAGGGGGTGGCGTGGCTCTCGGACATGGGCATTTACCTGGGTGGCTGAGTTATATCCATCGCCAATCCATCGTCGCTTTTCCTGGGTCGGGTGATGTTCTATCCATCCACGCGGACCAGGACCAGCAGTTCCTTGGGACCATGGACGCCATAGGCCAGGGTCTGTTCGATGTCCGCGGATTTGGAAGGGCCGGAGATGAGCAGGGCGTTGGTCGGCATCCCCAGCCCCACCCAGTTCTCCTCCACCAGGAATTCGTGGAAGGTGGAACGGATGCGGTGGGCTTCGACCACCAGGGCATGAATCGGGGGCACCAGGGACAGCAGCCGGGGCTCCTTAACGCTGGGCCAGAGGACCAGGGTCCCGGTTTCAGCGATCCCTCCCAGGCAGCCGGTGAGACCGGCATCGCTGGCGGCGAAGAGGTCCTGGCGGCATGTCTCGATGGGCTCGCGATGAGGTAGCAACTGAATGAGCTTAGGATCAGGCCAGGCTCGTTCCACCTCCGCTCCGAGGGGGGTGGCGGGGGCATAGCGCAGATTGACGGCGCCCTTGGCGCGCAGGCGCTCGAAAAGGATGGCGGGCCAGTCGGCGCCAACCCGGATCACCTCAGCCCGCACCGCCGTCAAGGCGGCTTCGAAGCGTCGCAGCCGTTCCTGGGGGGACCAGTCGAAGCGGCGCACCGGATTTTCCGGTGGCGGACGGAGGACCCTTGGCCTTGCCCCTCCCAGGCGCTGGAGGATCCGGTCTCGGGCCGGGTTAGTCACGGGAGAAGCCATCGGCGCGGGCCAGTTCGTGCAGGCTGCGGGAGGCGATCTCGGGTGCCACCCGGGTCCGCGACCAGGGACCCAGCCTGGTGGGGATGAGCCGGCGCAGGCGGGTGGCGAGCACCGTCATCAGCCGGTACAAGGCTGGCGAGGCGTTGGCCTGGCGCCAGAGGGTCCAGACGAGGCGATGCAAGGGCTTACGCCGGCTGCCCCGGCCCAGGACCCGGGACTTCTCCAGCCCCATGACCCCCTCGGCGCGCAGCCGCCGCAGCAGTCCGGGTAAGGGGATGCGTACCGGACAAGCCTCGCCGCAGGCGCCGCACAGGCTGGAGGCATCCGCCAGTTCACCCAGGTGGTCCAGGCCCTGAAGCTGTGGTTCAAGGATGCTGCCGATGGGGCCGGGATAGACGGTACCATAAGCATGGCCACTGAGGCGGGTATAGACCGGGCAGTGGTTCATGCAGGCGCCACAGCGGATGCAGCGCAGGGTGGCTTTCAACTGAGAATCCTGATGGATACGGGAACGACCATTGTCGAGCAGGACCAAGTGGACTTCCCGAGGACCATCGAGCTCCCCTTCCCGCCGGGGTCCGCTGATCAGGTTGACATAGGTGGTGATGGGCTGGCCGGTGGCGGAACGGGTGAGCAAGGTCAGGAGCGGGGGCAACTGGTCCAGACGGGCGATGACCTTCTCAATGCCGCACACGGCAATGTGGATGTCCGGGGCAGTGGTGCAGAGGCGGCCATTGCCTTCGTTTTCCACCAGACAAAGGGTACCGGTCTCGGCGACAGCGAAGTTGACGCCGGAAAGGCCGGCGACGGCCTGACCGAAGTGCTCGCGCATGATGCGGCGGGCGATAGCCGTCAGGCCCTCGATATCCTCCGTATAGGGATGCTCCGGGTAATGGGCGGCGAAGAGGGCCGCGATCTCCCGCCGGTCCTTGTGGATCGCCGGGGCGATAATGTGGGAGGGTCTCTCCCCCGCCAGTTGCAGGATGAACTCCCCCAGGTCCGTTTCCACCGCCTGGATGCCCTGGGCCTCCAGATAGTGGTTGAGGCCCATTTCCTCCGAGACCATGGACTTGCCCTTGATGACCATCTCGGCGCCATGGCGACGCAGAAGGTCGAGGACGATGGCGTTAGCCTCCGCCGCCGTTTCAGCCCAGTGGACACGGATGCCGTTACGCTCGCAATTCGTCTCCAGCTCCAGCAGCAGGTCCGGCAGATTGGCCAGGGCCTGGCCGCGGATCAGCTTGCCCAGCCGGCGCAGAACCGTCAGTTCCTGTGAATCGGGAAAGGCCTGCCGACGCTTCTCGATCAGCCCGTCCATGGTGCGGCGGATGTTGCGCCGCAGCCGTTCATTGCCCAGGGCCTGGCCGACGCGCACGGAGAATTCAGGGTACATGGGTGCGTTCCCACAACAATTCGGCAATGTGCTTCACCGCTGGTGGCCGTGCCGGCGGTGCAAGCTCCGCCTTGCCAAGGGCTGAGGACCCTTGCCCCTGCCCGACAGAAGGGGAGGTGAAAGGCAGGTTACCCACCGGATTCCCGGCCTCGGGATAGCGATGAGCCAAGGTACCCCCGAGGTTCATCAAGCAGCCACAATCCTGGCTCACCAGGACCTGGGAGGCCGTGGCGACGATGGCGTCCGCCTTGTCCGCCGCCATGGCGGCGGAGATCTCGGGCTGCTTGACGGCAAAGGTGCCGCCAAAGCCGCAGCACTCGTAGGCATGATCCGGTTCCACCACCTCCAGGTTCGCCAAGCGTGAGAGCAGGGCAGTTGCCGCGGCGGCCACCCCCATCTCCCGGCGGGCGGAACAGGAGTGGTGAAGGACGACCTTGAGGGGCGGACCCAGGTCCGGGCGCCGCCAGTCCAGCATTCGCAGGAGGAAATCCGTCAGTTCCCAGACCCGGGCCGCCAGCCGCTCGGCGCGTTCCTGGTCGGGGGTCCCGGCGAAGAGCTTGGGATACTGGACCTTCAGCATACCGGCACAGGAGGCCGAAGGCACCACCAGTGGGAAGTCCTCGGGGAAGGCAGCGAGTTGGCGCCGTGCCACCGCCCGTGCTTCGGCATCGTAACCCGAGTTGTAGGCTGGCTGGCCACAGCAGGTCTGCCCCTGGGGATAGACCACCGTCAGACCCTCCCGGCGCAGCAAGCGCATGGCCGCCAGCCCGGCCTGGGGAAAGATCAGGTCGATCAGGCAGGTACCAAAGAAATAGATACGGTCGGCTTGATCCATGGGCCTGGGGGAGTAGGGGCTGATGGGCTTTCCAGCCTGGCTATCTATCAGAGGGGCGGGAATATACCATAG
>SBFV01000182.1 GCA_006227775.1 Gammaproteobacteria bacterium
GGGTGAGCGTGCGGGTGGTGCCACCGACCCGCGGCGGTAAGAGAGTTGAACCCGGTCGGGAAGCAGGGATGGGTGTCGGGAATTGAAAGGGGAGAAGAACGCCGGCAACAGGACTCCCAAAGGAGGAAACGGCGCGGGAGAAGACACCGGCCAGCCTCAGGCCGGCCGGCGAGGATTGACGGGATTCTAAGCGATTTTGACGACGATATCATGCAAGACGCGGCTGGCCTCGAGGAGTTGATCCGCGGCTTCATACATATCCCGATAGATCTCCCGGGTGCGGAAGATATCCAGGGTCATGTCCAGGACGGCGGCGGGAGTGGCTTCGCCCTTTTCGGTCAGCAGCTTCAGGTGGGCCTCCTTGTCATAAAGCTGGACCAGGGCGCGGCGATAGGTCTGCTCCATCTTGCGCTCGGCGTTGCGGGCAAAGGTCGCGTCCTCATCCGCGAGCGCCGGATTGCTGCCCAACTTGCCATAACCGCGCTGCAAGGCCTCCACGCCACTCTTCAGCAGGACCGCCATTTCCAGGATGTACTTGTCCGAATCGAAATGGAGGGCGCCCATCTCCCGGGCCGTGATCTTGGTGTAGTTGATCACGTAGTCCAGGGTCTGAATCGCCCGGAGGATGTCTTCCCGGTCCATGGGCGTGGCGAAGGCTCGATACAGGGCCTCGATATTGCGACTCTTCATCTCGTCCGCCTCCTTTTCCAGGGTGCGGATATCGTTCAAGGCCTGTTCGCTGCCCGTTTCCATGAACTCCACGAACGTAGTCGTCGCCCTGACGGCGACATCGCACTGATCGCACATCATGCGAAAGAAGTCCGGCATCACCGGAAAGATGCGATCCATCAATTTACCCACCGCCGAATTCGGATTACCGCTCATGATTCTGATCCTCAAGGTAGAAACGCAGGTTAATTGGGGGATTGGGCTGCATCGGCCGCGACCTCAGCCGACGGCCGGAGATGTCGCCCTCAGGCAACGCCGGTCAGGAATTGCATGACATAGAAGGTCAGGGCCCCCACCACGCCCGAACCCGGAATGGTGATGACCCAGGTGCTGGCGATATCCCGGGCCTTGGCCCAGCGCACCGCCTTGGGACGCTCCGCGGCCCCGATACCCATGATGGCGGAGCTGACCACGTGGGTCGTGGACACGGGCGCGCCCAAGGCGGAGGCACCGAAAATGACCGCCGCGGAAGTCAACTGCGCGCTGACGGCGTGGATGGGGCGCAGCTTGTAGATAGCGAAGCCGACGGTTTTGACGATGCGCCAGCCCCCGGAGAGGATCCCCAGGGTAAGAGCCACGGCGCAGGACAGCACGACCCAGAAGGGCACCACGAATTCCTGCTGGAATTTTCCCAGCACCAGGACCAGGGTGATGATGCCCATGCTCTTCTGGGCATCGTTGGCACCGTGGGAAAAGGCCAGGGCGGCGGCGGTAAAGAACTGCATCTTGCGCAGGGGCTTGTTGGCGGCGGGCGTAGCCCGGGCAAGGACGATCCCCAGCAGGCGCATGACGAGGAACCCCACCCAGAAACCCAGCAGGGGGGAGACGATCAGGGAGAGGATCACCTTGGTGACGCCGGTCAGTTTTCCGGTGCTGAACAGATCGCTGAATCCCCACACCACCGCCGCGGACCCGACCGCGGCGATCACCGCCCCCGCCAGGCCACCCACCAGCGCATGGGAGGACGAAGAGGGAATGCCATACCACCAGGTGAGGATGTTCCAGAAGATCGCGCCAAAGACGCCGCACATCACCACGGAGACGGACAACACCTCCGAGACATCGCTGAGGTTGATGAACTTGCCGATGGTGTTCGCGACCGCCGTACCGCCCAGGATGGGGCCAAAGAATTCAAAGCTGGCGACGATCACGACCGCTTGCACGGGGGTCATCGCCCGGGAGGCGATCATGGGGGCGATGATGTTCGCCGCGTCGTGGAAGCCATTGGTGTAATCGAAGATCAAAACGATCGCGATCGCCACGATGGCATAGATGATGACGGTTTCCATTGGTTGCCTGGTTTTGAGGTTGATAGCTTGATGAGCTGGACTGGTTAAATGGAAGAGCCCATTCCGGGGAATGGGCTCCATGCAATCGATAGGCGTGGGGATGAGTTGGATCAGACTACAAGCTGAACGCGATCCGGGCGCTCAATGGGCCAGCGCATCGCTGGCATCAGGGATGAAACCGGGCCTGAAACCATTGCGCTTCAACACCTCGGTCATGGTGCTGATCGCTGGCAGACTCGACTCGGCGAAGCCATGCGCCCGGAGTTGCCGGATCGCCTCGATGGCGGTAAGGGGGTATCCCCTGTGGCGGATGTCCGGCCCGGCACCGCATTGGGAATGCCTTCGCGCTATTTCACCGAGCGCGGCGGCGGCCTGGGGATGTTTCTCTTCCCACAACTTGTTACCCGAGAAAGCGGCGCGCGCGCTGTAACAGACATATCCCGTTCTTAGCTCATTCAAACCCAAGGCGACCGCCTCCCGCCCCCACCCAAAGAGTTTTTCCGCCCGCGCGGGGCTGCCCTGGCAATATTTCAGGGCCATGGCGGCTTGAAAGGCGCGCCGGTCGGGTCCCCGCAAGCGCGAGGCGAAATGGCGCAGATAGTCGCGGCGCTCTTTATCGAGCCCGGTTCGAGCCATAGGCCTGGCGGTTCGTTGCATCAAGGAAATGGCCCCTCCCTTCGACTCGCCCACCCTCCCGGTTCACCCTTGTACCGAGGGGGTCGAGAAGCGCAGCCGCATGAACTGGAAATCACGCCGCAGCTTGGGTTCGTGGCTTTGCCGCGCGGTACCCGGTACCGCCGCTTGCAGCGCCATGAGCAGGAAACCCAGGCAGCCCGCGATGGCGGCCAGGTGGGTCAAAATGCCGGAAGCGCCGAATTGCGGGCTGAGCAGCAGCAATCCATAACCCAATATCGCGATCTGAATCCGGCGTAGCTTGGTCATCGTGGTTGTCATCACCTTATGCTCCTGATAGTGGAATATGCCCAACCCTGTTCGTCAGGCAGGGTTGGGCTCGACGTCAGATCGAACAAGTCATCTGGCGGTCACCCTGGATGCCAGGCGATAGCCTTATTCCTTATGTCATGGGTGAATGGCTTGATTCGTTCTTTACACCGGAACAAAGGCAATATCCCTGCCAATCCCAGAAACACATAAAAATCTTATGTATCAATGTTTTATTGAGAG
>SBFV01000457.1 GCA_006227775.1 Gammaproteobacteria bacterium
GGACCTGCGTGCCCAGGGTTGCGACATGCTGACCCTCGGGCAGTACCTGGCCCCTAGTCGCGCCCATCTGCCCGTCCGGCGCTATTGGACCCCGCATGAGTTCGAGGCCTTGCGTCAGGCGGGGGAGGCGATGGGTTTCACCCATATCGCTAGCGGTGCCCTGGTACGCTCCTCCTACCATGCGGACCGCCAGGCCGCGGAAGCCGGTCTGCGCTCCCCTTCCGCTTCCTAGCCAGCCGTAGCGCTGATTCCCCGATCGGTAGGGCCTGAGTGGGAAGGGTCCTCCTCCCTCTCCTTGACCCCCGCAGGGGGGATTCCGCTAAGGATTTCCGCGTTTTGACCTAAGTCAAGGCGAATGCATTCCTGGCTGTCAGAATGCCCGCGGGGGAGTGGAGCGAGCGCCGAAAGAAATAAACAAGGGCGCAACGGTAAGGAGCTGTACACCATGGGGGCTGGAATTGGTGGCGCTTTCGTGCTGCTTTCCCAATGTCGGAGTATTACCTCACGCGGGGCCGCAATATCCGCGTGAGCTTGTCCTACCTGTTGAGGAGAGCGCACATGAAAACCAGTCGCCAAGTCCGCAAGGTCGCTTGGCTCAGTACCAGTCTGGCGGCACTGGCCTTGTTACTGGCCAACGGACCCGCCCAGGCCGACCGGCCCGTGGGCAAGGTGGGAGTCGATTGGGGAAAACCCGCCGGCCAGGAATGCGTCGACTGCCACATGACCGAGAACCCCGGTCTCTACTGGGAATGGAACAACAGCCAGCATGGCCAGAACGGGGTCAACTGCCTGGACTGTCATGAGGCAAAGGAAGGCGAGGTCGATGCCTTCCAGCACGAGGGGGCCTTGATCTCCATCGTGGTCACCCCGAAGGACTGTTCCAACTGCCACACCACCGAGTTCGAGGAGATGGACGGCTCCCATCACTCCAAGGCCGGCGACATCCTCGCCTCCCTGGATAACCTCATGGGTGAGGTGGTTGGGGGCCCGGCGGCGGTCAATGCTGGCTGTCGCCAATGCCACGGCGGTATCCTGGAGTTCCAGACCGAGGGCAAGAACAAGGGCCGTCCTCTGCCGGGCACTTGGCCCAATACCGGCATCGGGCGCCTGAACCCGGATGGCTCCAAGGGGTCCTGCACCGCTTGCCACGGTCGTCACCGCTTCTCCCGTCAACAGGCCCGCACCCCCGACACCTGCGGTAAGTGCCATGTGGGCCCCGATCATCCCCAGATCGAGGTCTACAACGAATCCAAGCATGGCATCATCTATCGTGCCAAGATCGACGAAATGAACCTGGACTCGGATAAATGGATCGCCGGCGTCGACTATTCCGCCGCTCCCACCTGCGCTACCTGCCACATGAGCGCCGGTCTCAACCAGCCCAAGACCCACAACGTCGGCGAGCGCATCTCCTGGACTCTGCGGCCCCCCATCTCCACCAAGATGAACCTCGTCAAGCTGGAGAACGGCAACGAGTTCGACGTCCCCGAGGGTAAGGAGATTCCCAAGGTCGGTGACGAGGCCAAAGGCTCCAAGGTGGTCGAGGTCATCACCTGGAAGGACCGCCGCGCCAAGATGGAGAGCATCTGCTTCGGCTGCCACTCCACCAGCGTCATCGAGGGTCACTACAAGCAGTTCGACGACGTGGTCGATCTCTACAACGAAAAGTTCGCCAAGCCCATCGCCGCCATCATGGGTGAGCTCAAGGAGAAGGGTTACATCACCCCCGCGCCCTTCGACGAGCCCATCGAGTGGACCTGGTGGGAGATCTGGCATCACGAGGGTCGTCGTGGTCGTCATGGCGCCGCCATGATGGGCCCGGACTACACCTGGTGGCACGGCATCTACGAGGTGGCCAAGCACACCTACTTTGAGTGGATTCCCGAGCTCAAGGAGGTGGTCATCCACAAGGACAAGAACGACAAGGCCGCCAACGCCCTGCTGGAGAAGTACTTCAAGCCCATCGACGGCCATGATTGGTACTTCAATGGTATGAACAAGGAGGCCCTGGAAAAGGTGCGCGCCGGCTTCGAGGCCCGCTACGGCAAGGGCGCCCTGAAGTAAGCCCCGGCATGCGTTGCCCAGCGCCTCCCCCAAACGGAGGCCAGATCCCGCGCGGGGCCCCGGGTCCCACGCGGGATTTTTGTTGCAGGTCACAGTGATGGGTTGAGAACATGACGATTCGTCCCCTATTCGCCCTCCTCCTCATCTGCTCGGTCGTGCCGCCGATTCAGGCGCAGACCGACGATGGGGCCCAGTCTCAAAACCCCCCGCCGGCGCCAGCCGGGGTGCAGGCCGAGCCAGCGGTGCCATCTCCGGCCCAGGCCGGAAACGCCGGTCCGGGTCTCCTGCAACGCGGCGAGACCCTACTCAACGAAGGCAAACTGACCGAAGCCGTGGCGGTCCTGCGCGAGGCGGTAGCGGCCGAGCCCCAGTCTGCCCAGGCCTTCCTGCGTCTTGGCGGTGCCCAACTCATGAGCCAGGACTATAGCGGCAGTATCCAGAGCTTCCAGCGGGCCATCAGCCTGGACGCGAGCAATGCCGATGCCTTTGTGGGTATGGGAATGGCCTATCTGCATAGTGGCCGGCTCGGTCAGGCTCGCGCCGCCATGATCGAGGCCAAGCGACTCGATCCCGCCAAGCAGGCCAAGATCGATGAGGTCATCGCCTGGATCGACCGCCGGGTGGCGGAATAGCCCCTAGGGCGCAATAGCCCGCGCCTGCCATGTGAGGGGCACGCGCCCACAGTTGCCATCGCTGGTCATACAACAAGATTATTCCCATCGGAAGAGCCAGGCGGCGACGCTGAGGAAGACCATGGCCAGGGCGCAGAGCAAGAAGACCTGGGGCAGGATGTCCACCGTCTGGGCGGCGTCGATCATGATGGCGCGCGCACCTTCCACCAAGTGGGTCAGAGGCGAGAGTCGCGAGAAGAACTGGGCAGCCGCGCTGGTACCCTCCATGGAGAACCAGACGCCGGAGAGCAGCAGCAGGGGCCAGGAGATGAGGTTGAGGATACCGTCCGCCAGCTCCTCGGTGCGCAACCGCGCGGAGACGATCAGCCCCAGGCTGATCAGGCAGAGGGCCCCGGCCAGATAGATCAACACCAGGGCGAAATAGGAACCCCGCATGGGAAAGTCCAGGACCAGGGCCGCGCCGCCATAAACGATGAGGCTGGCACCCATCACCACCACCAAACGGGA